>JBGCES010000933.1:0-37306 GCA_045106545.1 Saprospiraceae bacterium | reverse complement strand
TTCCTGCACTGGGCGCAGAATGCGTTCGAGAACTTGCGCGTGGTGCCACCGGCAACGGTGCGCCGTGGTGCGCATATCGGTCACGACGCCGTCCTTATGCCCAGCTACGTCAATATAGGCGCACATGTAGGTAGTGGTACGATGGTTGATACTTGGGCAACCGTAGGTTCTTGTGGACAAATTGGTCGCAATGTACACTTGAGTGGAGGTGTAGGAATTGGTGGAGTTTTAGAACCATTGCAAGCCAGCCCAACGATTATTGAAGATAACTGTTTTATTGGTTCCCGTTCTATCGTAGTCGAAGGCGTACGCGTAGAACAAGAAGCGGTTTTAGGTGCCAATGTGGTACTGACGCAATCTACCCGAATCATCGATGTGACTGGTGAAGAGCCAGTGACGCATCGCGGTCGCGTTCCTGCTCGCTCGGTAGTGATTCCAGGAACTTACACCAAGAAATTTCCTGCGGGTGAATATCAAGTCGCTTGTGCGTTAATTATTGGCAAGCGCAAGGAAAGTACGGATAAGAAAACGTCATTAAATGCCGCATTACGCGATCATAATGTAGCAGTTTAATTAAATTCAGATTCGTAGTGGTTTGGGTTTAACTAAATTACCCTTACTTTTGTTGCTATCACAAAAATGATGCATTCATTTTTTTTAAGATAAGTTTTTAGTGAGCTGGTCACTTCAAGTGACTAGCTCACTAAAAACTTATCTGCTCATATTCTATCTAAAAATAAAACCAACCCAGCACGATGAGTATAGTTGAAATGAAAGTGCCAGTTATCGGCGAATCAATCACGGAAGTAACGCTTTCGCAATGGCTTAAAGCGGATGGCGAATTCGTCAAAATGGACGAGGCAATCTGTGAGTTTGAATCTGATAAAGCAACTTTAGAATTTCCTGCTGAGGCAGAAGGGAAACTAATTCATGTTGCTGCCGAAGAAGATGACTTAGCAATTGGAGCACTAGTTGCCAGAATTGATACCAGTGTAAGTGCGGATGGTAGTAATAATGGTGGTGGAAAAGGCAGCGGAGAAGATACTGGTGCAGCACAAGGACCAGAAAATCCAGTTGAAAAAGTAGTAGAAAGTAAACCTTCTACCGAAGAAAAAACAACTCCCACTGCTAGCGTAGGAACGGGTGAAGTTGTGGAGATGAAAGTACCCGTTATCGGTGAATCTATTACGGAAGTTACGCTGTCGCAATGGTTAAAAGCGGATGGCGAATACGTAGAACTAGACGAATCGATTTGCGAATTTGAATCCGATAAGGCTACTTTAGAATTTCCTGCCGAAGCGGCTGGGAAATTAACTTACGTTGCTGCGGAAGGAGACGATTTAGAAATTGGTGCAATCGTAGCGAAAATAGAAGTAGGCGCAGGCACAAGTAGTAAATCCGCTCCTAAAACGGCTGCTCCAGCAGCTCCAACAGCTGATGGTTATGCCAAAGGTCATCCCTCTCCTGCTGCCTCAAAAATCTTAGCTGAAAAAGGTATTTCCGCCAATGATGTAAAAGGTTCAGGACGCGATGGTCGCATCACTAAAGCGGATGCACAAAATGCCCAAGCAAAACCTGCAACTCCTGCTGCACCTAAAAAAGAAGAAAAAGCTGCTCCCGCAGCGCAAGAAGTAGCTGCTACCACTCAAAGCTTTAGCCGTGAAACGAGCGTTAAGAAAATGTCGCGCATGCGTCGCACGATTGCGAAGCGTTTAGTTTCTGCGAAGAATGAAACCGCGATGTTGACTACTTTTAACGAAGTAGATTTAACGGAAGTGATGAAGTTGCGGAAGCAAGTACAGGAGCGGTTTGTAGCAAAATACGGTGTTAAATTAGGCTTTATGTCGTTATTCGCGAAAGCGTGTGCGCAAGCCCTGATGGAAATGCCTGATGTGAATGCGCAAATCTTACCCGAAAATAAAGTTCAATACCACGACTACGCCGATATTTCAATTGCAATTTCTACGCCGACTGGTTTGGTTGTGCCGCCCGTACACAATGTAGAATCCTTGAGTTTTGCGGAAGTAGAATTAAGTATCAAAGCGTTAGCGAAGAAGGCACGTGATGGAAAACTGACGCTGCAAGAAATGTCAGGTGGTACTTTTGCTATCACTAACGGTGGTGTATTTGGTTCTTTAATTAGTACGCCCATTCTGAATCAACCGCAATCAGCAATCCTCGGTATGCATGGTATTCAACAGCGTCCCGTAGCGATTGACGGAAAAGTTGAAATTCGTCCGATGATGTACTTGGCATTATCTTACGATCACCGCATTATTGATGGAAGTACTTCGGTAACGTTCCTAGTGAAAGTGAAGAAGTTATTGGAAGAGCCAGTAACGATGTGGTTAGGGTTGTAATGGAGCACAGACACTCTTGTCTGTGAAATCATATAAGAAATAGGCATCTGTGCGGTTGTGCAGATGCCTGTTTTGTTTTTACTCCCGATTTAGTAAATCGATAATTTCGCAGTCATAGTTGAAAGTATTTACTATCCGCTGGAAGTGATTGAGGTTGGCTGTGACAATCTTTTTTACGCCATTGCGTACTGCGCAGTGAATGATTGCTGCATCGTAGATGATGCCGCCGACAAAGTTATTCTCACTCATCAATTGCACTACTTTTGTGTAGTCTGAATCCTCTAAAGTTAGAATTTCTACTTTGGGTAAAATTATATCTATGATGATGTAGTTAGCTTCCGCTGGTTTTATTTTAGGCTTAAATGGAATTCGGGTTAAGCCCGAATAGGTTTCTAAAATGGAGTGTGCGCTTATTGCTAACTCTTTTTCCATATCAAATAGCCATTTCTCAGCAAAAGCATGATGGGGATGAGTTTTTACATTCGCAGCTATTAATACATTGGTATCTAGGAGGATTTTCATTGGTCAGCGTTTATAGATTTTGTACAAGCATTTCATCACGACCGTAACGTTCTTTGAGAACCATTTCATCAATATCTATATTTTCTTCTATCTTCCCTGCATACACCCATCGTCCTTTTTCATAGATAAAGGCATCTGATAAAAACGCTGGTTTGTCAGGAGTATGGTCTCGTGATTCTTTTTTTTGTACCTTTTTTTGTTGCTTGGTCGTCTTTATCCGATTTGATTTTAGCCTATCAAAAAAATGCCGTACCTCCGCCAGCATATCCGCATCTTCCGTTTCGACGACCATACGATGCAAATCATTTTTCAACTTTAGTACATTCATCATTTAATTATTTTTTGAGTAAGATACAGCCTTTTCCAAAACTTGTCAAATCTTACTGCTCGCTAAATTGGCGCGTGTCGCGGTGTGCAAGTCTAATCTGCATTTTTCACATAAAACGAAGCGTTTACTTTTCCTGAGTGACCATCGGCCCCAACTCTTTCCCGCCTAATAAATGCAGATGCAAATGAAAGACCGACTGCCCCGCATCTTCATTGATATTCATGGAAAGTCGATAACCCGTCTCCGCAATTCCTTTTTCCTGCGCTAATTTTTTAGCGACTAAAAATAGTTTTCCCAGCACGAGCGCATCTTCGTCCGTAGCATCATTAATGGTGTGAATTTCTTTTTTAGGAACAATTAATAAGTGGACAGGTGCTTGCAATCGTAAAGGAACGAAAGCAATCACCTCATCATCTTCATAAACGATGGTAGCAGGCAATTCTCGATTGATGATTTTGGTAAAAACAGAGCCTTCCGCTATTTTCTCTGCTTTTTGTTGCTGGTAGGCTACGCTTTGGCTGCATGCTGCTGAGGTGAAAAATAGGAGGGATAGACTGAGGAGGATTGTTTTTTTCATGGGTTTGTTAGAGTGAAATTGAGAGGATGGATATTGTTTTATAGTGTAAGTACCTAACTATTTAAATAAAGTAGCCAGAGGCATCGCAGATGCATGTTTTTTATCAGAACGAAGGTTTCTTTTGAATGGTCTTAAATTTTGGAATCACAAAATGACTGTCATCTACTGAAGTCCGCTCGAAATCTAGCATTTCGACTATCATCATTCCTGACATTTCAGCTTTTACAGGTAGTGTATTGATTCTATCTATAATTTCTTTTCCAAATAAAGAGCCTCTATAATCATCTCCTTTGAAATCGAAAAGACTTGAATTATACCAAACTATGGTATGACCGAAGGTCAAGTTTACCTTTATCGCTTTGCAAGGAATATTATTGATGATCGCGGTAGTATCTAGGTCAACTATATCTTTTATTTTGATTATTGACTCTCCAAAATTATCTTCGGTAGCAGCGGTATCAGAGTCTAATTCCCATCCATAATGCAAACTATCAATCGGATTATATACTTGTTTTCCGATAGATAAACCAGAATTAACGTCTGATGCGAATTGATTGGGGCGGTAATAATTTTTAAATTCAAAATATCCTTGTTCGCCTGATATTTCTTTTTGTCTTATTTTCCATTCCTCCTCTGGTATCATATCTGGTCTTACCATAGACAACTTGTAAGTAACAGATCCTTCAAAAGCCTTCTGATTATTTTCATTTTTCACAATCTTCTTAGGGGTTGAACAGCCTAAAATCACGAGAAGGAAGAAGTAATATTTGATATTCATGGTCTGTATTTTCTTTTTATTATTGGTTCTGCTTGCACCATGTCTTCAATTTGTGCGTGTCGCGGGTTTGCAAGCCTAATTTGCATTTCTAGCACATAATGAATTAGAAATATTTCGCTAGCGATTTGAATAAACTAGACGACAGTGAGTAAGAATATTGCAAATAACGGAGACGATTTGTAAGCGAGTATTTTGTTTAGAAGAACTAGTGTGAACGGTATTCATTTTTAGAATGGAGGCTCTGAATCCCAACTAACTTTAAATTCTCGTTCTTCAATATTCATTCTCAATTTCCAATTAATTAATGAATTTTCAAGCAATTCTTCTGTTGTTAATATGTCTTTCTCTTTCTTTAATCTAAACCCTCTCAGTTCAAATTTTTCTCCTTTTCGATTGAAATAAATCTTTGATAAATCAAAATTCTGGTAGCAATAAAATTCATCAAAATCTTCCGATTGTTGTCTTTTAAAGCCAATAAATTCTAAATCATCTTGGTTGATTTTAGATAGTTTTTTCGTTTTTATTTCTTGCAATCTATTGAAATCCAATTTATTGATATGCTCTTCCGCTTTTCTCTTGTATTCATCTTGTTGCTCTTTAAATTGCCTTTTCATATTTTTTCCAATTTATCTTTTTCTGCTTTGTTCATGTTTTTTCTATTATTCAGCAATTGTTATATAAATATATATAATCTTACTAAGGTTAACGGAAACACCAAGTTAAACCATTCCCTCAAATAACCCAAAAGAATAATAAGTATATTTAAAACCAACCTATAAAATAACCTGTCTCCTCCACTAGTTCTAGCAATACCGATCAATCCAAATTCCCAATCTCCCCAAACTTTCCCCCGCCCAACTCACAAAATATTCGTAACTTCCCCTACGTTTAGCTACTTTGTTTCAATCCGCCCATTAGCTATTGGCATAGAATTGTCGATACTTAATTTAAAGGCTAAGCGATTAGACAGAAATAAGTAAATTGAATTAAGAGGAGAAGAATGTACACAAATGTTTGATTTTCAACGTATTGAACAGTCTGTATTCTCTCAGATTTATCGGTCTCTTTTCTATCCTCTCACTTACCAAGCGGGCAACTTTTTATGAGAAAACCTAAAGGTGAATTTATCTTTTTCATCACTACTTTAATCTATGCAGCCATTTTTTCAACGCGAATTCTGGGTAGCAAAAGGGGAAGCACTACGAAATTATTCCTACCAAAAGGCAGTGCAATTACGCGACTGGTATCGCGTACAGAACAAGCCACGACTTTTTCTTAAAATATTTGGTATTCTAAGCCTGACGGGAATTTTGCTCGTGGTGAGCTTCATCGCCGCGATCTATTTCGGTGGATTTGGGAAATTACCTACCGAAGAAGAACTTGCCGTAGTCGAAACGAATAGCGCTGCCGAAATCTATACCGTTGATAGCTTACTGATTGGAAAATATTTCGTTGAAAACCGCATTAATGCAGAGTTTTCGGAGATTTCGCCCGATATTATTAATGCTTTAGTAGCGACGGAGGATGCTCGTTTTTTTGAGCACAAAGGAGTGGATGTACGCGCGACACTACGGGTGTTATTTCGATCCATTATTTTAGGGGACGAGTCGGGAGGTGGAGGAAGTACGCTGAGTCAGCAATTAGCTAAAAATCTATTTGGACGGAAAAGACATGGCATACTCACCTTGCCCGTCAATAAATTTAAAGAAATATTTACCGCACGCCGCTTGGAAAGTGTTTACAGTAAAGAACAGCTACTTAATTTATATTTAAACACCGTTCCGTTTAGTGAAAATGTGTTCGGCGTAAAAGTCGCAGCTCAGCGATTTTTTAATACTTCTCCTAAAGATGTGACCGTTGAGCAAGCCGCCGTACTTGTAGGTATGCTCAAGGCAACGACGACTTACAATCCTGTGCGTCGTCCTGAACGCGCTTTGGAGCGCCGTAATGTTGTGATGGCGCAAATGGTCAAATATAATTATTTAGATTCTTTAGCTTTTGATTCTTTAAAAGTTTTACCCATCGAATTAGACTATCGACGAGAGTCCAATAATACGGGAATTGCCACTTACTTCCGCGAGCATTTGCGCTTGGAATTATCCGAAGTACTCACCGATTTTAAAAAGCCCAACGGTGAATCTTATAACCTTTATACGGATGGGTTAAAAATTTACTCTACGATTGATTCCCGTTTACAACTACACGCGGAAGACG
Source organism: Saprospiraceae bacterium (assembly GCA_045106545.1). Classification (GTDB taxonomy): domain Bacteria; phylum Bacteroidota; class Bacteroidia; order Chitinophagales; family Saprospiraceae; genus JBGCES01. Next base: position 30,527 of record JBGCES010000933.1, on the reverse strand, counting down.
CAGTGAGCGAACGCATGAAGTCGTTGCAAAAAAAGTTTTTTCAACATTGGAAAACGGGCGTTCCGTGGGGTAATGATGATATTTTACAATCCGCTATCCAACGTTCAAGTCGCTATCGAAAACTAAAAGAACGCGGTAAATCAGAAGAACAAATTCAAAAAACATTTGCGCAGCCTATTCAGATGACCATTTTTGATTGGGAAAAAGGTAGTGTAGAAAAGGAAATGACACCGTTAGATTCTGTCAAATATGATTTGATGTTACTTCATGCAGGTTTTCTAGCGATGAACCCACAGACGGGCGCAGTCAAAGCATGGGTGGGAGGAATCGACCACAAATTTTACCAATACGATCACGTCAAATCGCAACGGCAAGTGGGTTCTACTTTCAAACCACTCGTTTACGCGCAAGCGTTGGAACAAGGCATGCAGCCCTGTGAATATATCCACAATCGCTTGGTGACTTATACTGAATTTGAAGATTGGAAACCACGTAATGCGAATGGTCGCTACGAAGGCGTTTATTCGATGGAAGGCGGTTTGGCGCGCTCGGTTAATGCTGTTACGGTGGACGTAATGGTTCGGACGGGCGCAGAAAATGTAGCCGCTTTAGCTGAAAACATGGGCGTGACGGGCGAAGTTCCTGCTGTTCCCGCGATCTCCTTAGGAACGGTGAATACTTCTTTATATGACATGGTGCAAGTATATGGCACATTTGCCAATCGCGGCGTGCGTCCCGAAATGCATTATTTGAGCCACATCACTAATGCGGAAGGAGATACCTTATTTATTTATACGCCTCCGCAATCCGAAGAATTAGAACGGGTACTTTCTGAACCGACCGCAGATATTATGATTGAAATGATGGAAACGGTAGTCGATAGTGGAACGGCGCGGCGATTGCGATACGAGTATGGATTGAATAATGATATTGCTGGAAAAACGGGAACGACCCAGAATCATTCTGATGGTTGGTTTATTGGTTATACGCCTAATTTGGTATTCGGAGCGTGGGTCGGGGCAGAGTCACCTGCGGTGCGTTTTAGAACTTTAGAACTCGGTGGTGGTAGCGCAACTGCGTTGCCAATTTGTGGTACATTTCTCCAAAAGACTTACCGCGATCCTGATTTTAAAAATCTAAAACGGGCTACGTTTCCACCTTTACCTGATTCGTTGACTTGGAAAATTGATTGCCCTTTATACTTACCAGAAATGCCCTATGCGGCTGAGTGGGGCGAAGAATATTCCGATGAGGAGGTAGAAGGTTTTTTTGATGATTTAATTGGTGTTTTTCGTAAAAAATCAGAGCAGGAGAAAAAATTGGAACGACAGCGAAAGGAGCGGCAATTGGCAGAAAGTAAACAAAGTAGAGAGGTGCGAGAACGAAATAAAAAATTAGAACAAAAGCGAAACCGACAGAAAAAGCGGAAGAAGTTTTGGGATCGGGTGTTGAAAAGGGAGCAGTAGCTATTGAATCGTCCCTCTTGCATCAACTGGCAGCTCCTCAATCACATCTCCATTTTGAGTTAAAAAGAATCGATCTACCAAATTCATGACTACACAAGAATGATTTGGAATGATCCGCACTTTGTCGCCAATTTTTAACTTCACGCCTTCACGCCGACGGACGAAACCGTGTTCTTCCGATAGCTGTGTAATCAGCATTTTTTTCTTTTTGTTGCGGTATTTTTGTAGCGGATAAACTAAGCCGAAACCTTCCATACCAATCACTCCGTGCGCGCCCCGATCACTGCTCAGCGTTTTCGAACCCGCATCAATAATGTAGTAATGCTCGTTGACACTCACCACGGTAGCAAGCACTGTAAGCGCAATGTGCTTCTTTTTAATCAGATCCAATCGCAGCGGTGTACGATCCATGAATACATAATTGCCTGCCCGGATTTCCTCTATTCCAGCAAAAGAGTCAGTTGCTAAAACAGTTGGAGTAGAACCCACTGCAATGATTTCAATTCGGTCAATACTATTTAAGCGGAGCATTTTTTTTGCAGTACGTAACTGTTGAAGTTCCTCAGCAGCGATGCGTTTGACCTGTTGTCGATCGATTGCGGCATAGGAATGACCAGCATGGGAACATAGTCCTTTAAAGATTAGAAAAGTACTGGCTTGAATGCGATGGGCTAAATCGACGATTAATGGATGAGTAGGGGAGAGTCCACAACGATGTAAGCCTGTATCGATTTCGATATAAATCGCGACCGTTTTTTGAAATTTCTGAGCGGCTTTTTTGATGATTTCAAAACTCAAAAGGGAGTCAATCACCAAACGCAATTCGCAAAATTTCTCCGTCGCCATTCTGAAGAGAATCTCCGCTTTTTCTTCATTTACGATTGGATAGGCAAGAGTGACAGAAGGAATACCCGCTTCGATAAATATTATGGCTTCACTTACTTTAGCTGCTGTAATGCCTTGTGCGCCATTTTCCATTTGCATCTTAGCGATATGAATGCTTTTATGGGTTTTGATGTGAGGACGTACTTCGATATTAAACTGATCGGCGCGGCGTTGTAGTTGTAAGATGTTATGTAACAGGACGTTACGGTCAACAAGAACAGCAGGAGTAGTTAAATTAGCTATTGACATAAAAGTAATCGCGGCAAATATTTTATGCTTATTAGTGGTGTATCATTCTAAATGAAATTCAAAGACAATCAAAAGAACGAAAAAGATTTCGGAAATTTTACCTTTGCGCTACCCAAATTCATACTAAAGACAATTCTTTTACAGTTTCTGAAAAAGAACAGAGAAGACAGATCATTGCATTGACAGAGGAGAGACTTGCGAAGTACCAATATTTTAATCAAAATCTATTTTAATGCTAAATAAATATTTTTCATTTTTCTGCTTGATTGGGTTGTTTCTATGGAGTTGCCAATCCGATACCAATGTGACTGCTCCCAATGTGGAGGACATTGAATTGGATGTGAAAATCAAACGCTTTGAACAAGAATTATTTAGTTTAGATACGACTAATATTGAACAAGGATTGGCGGGACAATTAGAAGAATTGAAAAGTGAATATCCTGATTTTTATGAAGTATTTACGCAGAAAATACTGGTAGAAGAAGCAATGGTTGCGGAGGATGAAGCGCAGGTTATCGGTGAATTTATTACACATCCAAATGTGCGTAAACTGTATGATACGACACAAGTCGAATTTGCCAATATCGAACTAATTGAAGATGATTTAACGCAGGCGTTCAAGTATTATAAATATCATTTTCCTGATAAGCCAGTACCCGAAGTTGTATCTTTTTTATCAGAATATGTGATTGGCACTTTTACCTACGGCGATAGCCTTTTAGCGATTGGGTGGGACTTTTTTTTAGGAGAAGATTATGCTTACGATCCGCGTATTTTTCCGCAATATATTCAGCAGTCGATGGATAAAGATCACCTAGTGGCGAAGTCAATAGAGGCGGTGAGTTCTAATTTAGTTGGTGCAGCGGAGGGTAAGCGAATGCTGGATCAAATGATTAATAATGGAAAGATTTTATACCTCAAAAAAATGATGTTGCCAGCTATCCCTGATTCGATTATTATGGAATACACGCCACAACAAATGCAATGGGTACGGGAGAATGAACGGGAAGTGTGGGCATATTTGCTGCGGGAAGACTTGTTATATTCTACGCGTACTTCTGACTTTCAAAAACTCATCGGACCAAGTCCAACGGGAACTACTCAGATGCCGCGTGAATCGCCAGGAAAGGTAGGTAATTGGGTAGGCTGGCAAATTATTGACCGGTTCATGGAACAGCATCCAGAAGTTACACCTACGGATTTATTAGCACTCAAAGATGCTCAAGATATTTTAACGCGTTCCAAGTATCGTCCACGTAAGTAAGTCTTATTTCGTTATTTGACAAATTTCGTGGTCAGACGTAAAATGGTTTGAAAAAGCGACCGCAGGGTAGCGTTGAAAATATTTTTGACTGACTCTATTACGAGATTTGATAAAGAACCATTTTATTGACTAAATCAGTCCCCGCGCTTTCAGTTCTAAGTATTTGTTAATCGTATTTACCGATAAATCTTCGGGACGCGTCAATACTGCTTGGATACCGTATTGCCTGAGTTTTTGCACCATTTGTTGCTTTTCCACTACGAATTGCCGAGCAGTAGTTTGGTCATAAATGTCCGCAATTGTCTTTACCTCTTCGTCAATAAAATCACTAACTTCAGTATTTTCAAAAAAAACAACGACCAATAAATGACGAATATTGATGCGGCGTAAAATGGGTAGAACCCGCTCTAGCGCGTAATTACTTTCAAAGTTGGTAAACAGCAGCAAGAGCGAACGACCACTAATTAATCGACGTACTGCCTGATAGAGTAATTCGTAGTTTGCCTCCGTAGTTCGTTCCTTTTCCTTATAAAGTGCTTCTATTATCTTATTTAATTGAGCTGGCTGGTTATCCGCTTTTAGAGTCGTACCCATCTTGTCAGAAAAGGTCAGCAAACCTGCACGGTCGTACTTTTGTAACGCAATATTACTGATCACCAAACTTGTGTTAATGGCGTAATCCATCAAACTCAGTCCCGCAAATGGCATCCGCATCGATCGACTTTTATCAATCAGACAATAAACGCGCTGTGAGCGTTCATCTTGAAACTGATTAACCATTAACTTGCCCTGTCGTCCCGTTGCTTTCCAGTTGATCGAACGATAGTCATCGCCGCGCACATAGTTTTTGATTTGTTCAAATTCGTAACTGTGACCAATCCGTCGTAGCTTTTTGATTCCCGTAGAATAACTGATTTTATCAAAGGCACGTAACGCCAGATTTTTCATTTGTATGATGGACGGATAGACGGGTATAACGGTCGAAGCGTCAGCGGAGATACGGCGTTCAACGAGTTGCCAGCTAGTCGATAGGTACAAATTTATTTTCCCGAATTCGTATTCGCCTCGTTCGAGTGGCGTAAGAAAATAACGAATGGTTTCTTCCTGTTCGGCAGTCAGTGAGAGCTGGGTAGAAAAGTTGCGTTGTTGAAATTGGAAAGGAATTTCGTCAATGATAGTCAGGTTTAAACTTAAACTTGACTCATTTTTTATTAAAACTTTAATTGGATTAGCATCACTTAATGAAAGTAATTTTGGTAATGATCGGTTAGCCGAAACGCTGACATTTTTATTAAATAAGCGCAAATAATCAACTACGACCAAGGCGATACTTAGTACTAAAACCGTTTGTGCGACGGGTAAAAAAAATGCAAAAGGAAACGCTAGAATAAACAGCACTACGATACAACCGAAGAGTAAGAAGAAACGATTAGTAAGGTAGAGGCTTTTCATAGAAAGTTGGTAGTTTTTAGTTCGTAGCTTTTAGTAAATCTCGTTGGGCGACTACCAACTGCAAACTAAAAACTACCAACTTCTCTAACGCGGTACTTCAATTTTTTTAATCATATTTTCAATCACTTCCGTACTGGCTATGCCTTCCATTTCTCTTTCTGGTGTTAGAATGATTCGATGATTGAGTACGGGATAAGCAACGTACTGAATATCATCGGGCGTAACAAAATCGCGTCCATTTATCGCCGCAATGGCTTTGCTAGCTTTCATGATCGCTAGTGAAGCACGTGGTGATGCGCCTAGAAATAGATCGCCATTATTTCGAGTACTGTGGATAATTTCGGCGATATAGTCGAGCAACTCATCTTTAATATGAACCTGTTCTACTGCGGCTTGGCATTCTTTGATATCTGCTGCGGAAAAGACAGCTTTGACAATTTCCTTTTTTGCTAAATTGAAGTCATTGCGGAAGCGGCGCAGAATGGTTTTTTCTTCGTTTAAACTTGGATATTCTAAATTTATTTTAAATAAAAAACGGTCCAATTGTGCTTCGGGTAATTTGTAAGTTCCCTCTTGTTCAATCGGATTTTGAGTAGCAATGACGAAAAAAGGAAAGGTCATTGGATACGTTGTTCCATCTACGGTAACCTGATACTCTTCCATGACTTCAAATAATGCTGCTTGTGTCTTGGCTGGAGCACGGTTGATTTCATCAATCAAGACCACATTGGAAAAGATCGGTCCTTCCGAAAAGGAAAAACTAGAAGTTTGCATATTAAATACCGTCGTTCCTGTTACGTCACTCGGCATTAAATCGGGTGTAAATTGAATCCGCGCATAATCGACTTCTAGTGACTGGGCGAGCATTTTTGCAGTCAGTGTTTTGGCAATGCCTGGTACACCTTCTACTAACACGTGTCCACCTGAAAACAACGCTGCCAAGAGTAAATTAATAAATTCTTCTTGACCGACGATAATTTTACGTAATTCGTCTTTTATGATATTAACAGAGAGTTGAATTTTGGATAGTTGCTGCGTTGGCGGTGTCCAGGGAGAGGGAGGATAGCCAACCTGTGGTTCTGGATTAACTGGCTCGGTAGAGTTATTTTCTTCGCGATCGGAAGGAATATCTTCATTAGGAGGAGTTGGTCGATCGTTGAATTCGTCGGTCGTCATTGGAACGGGTTTATAGAATGGGAAAGTTGAAAATTAAGCAAGGAAGTTTCTGCAAGAAACTTCCTTGCTTAATAGTTGTACTAATTCGCCGCCACTACCACTTCTAAAATACCGAGGCTGTGCATTGCTTTTTCTGATGCGGTTTGTTCAGCACTTTTTTTATTAAAATCGTCGGCAGTAGCCAACTTTTGACCATCGATCATCACGGCTACTTTGAAGCGATCCCGCTTTTCAAATTTATAACGCGCCAATAATTTATAACTAACAGTTTGTCCATTTTTCTGACACCACTCCAATAATTGACTTTTGTAATTATCATCGTAACTTTCTAATTCGTGTATATCCACGTAATTTCGCAAGATGCGATTGACAATATAGTCACGGGTTCCATCGTAATCTTTTTCCAAATAAATTGCGCCAATCAACGCCTCTACGGCATTACCCAACATAGAGCGGCTCAAGCGAGTTTGGTTATATTCGTTCAATAAAACGTCTAATCCCATCTTGTCGCCAATCTTATTGAGCGACTTCCGCTTTACAATTTTGGAGCGCATTTTTGTTAAAAAACCTTCATTCGCATTGGGATATTTTTTAAATAAATATTCCGCAACGATTGTCCCCAAAACGGCATCGCCAAGATATTCCAAACGCTCATTATTCTGGATAGCATAAGCTTTTTCTCCAGAACTAGATTTATGAGAGAAAGCCAATTTGAAAATAATCAGATTGACAGGAACGAATCCGAGCAAAGACTTTAGCTTACGCGTAAAATCTTTGTCCTGTGAAAAGTAATAATTGTATATCTTAAATAAAAACTTCACTTCGTTAGTAGATTAACTCAGGTAAAAAAATAAATGTACGTGGCATGTGTTAACAAGCCATCGTCCTAATGCTCTCTCAGGTAGTAGTTTATTTTTTCGGCGTTTCTTAGGGAAGAAGCACCGCAAGAAATGTGTATAACAACAATAAAATAAGCATTTAAAATCCCGAGTAGATTTTAATGCAAATTAAAGTTATCAGATACACACTTATGAATTTAGCTAGATGAAATAGCTAAGAAGAGATAAGAATTACCAGTAGAAAAAGTGGAAGTGAAGATGGAGAAAGGCGAATAGCTATGTAGATATTCGCTTTCCTAACGATTTTATCCAAATCCAGTGTCTTTCTTTTGATAAAAAGTATCTCGGAATAGATTGTTAATTGCTTCGATTAATTGCCTGTAGAATAGTAAGAATTTAAAAAGGAGAGTATGATGTCAAAGGAGAGTAAGCTCAATATTAACTGATCTTCTTGCGAAGAAAAAGGATTAGCCACATTGAAATAATTAATTATTTCAGCATGACTTAGTTCGTCTTCGCAAAAATATAAGTTATTTGTTTACCTGTAATGACATTGTCTTTCTTTAAAAAAAACTAACACTACTATTAAAAGTAAATTAATTAAAAGATATTAACAAGCGACCGCTAAGATATAAAAACTCTGAGGATTAATACCATTTTAGTAAGAAATGCCAAGTATAAAACCTGATTTGGCATTCTTAAGTGTTATAAAATAATAAAGCGATGGATAAAAATTAATTTATCCATCGCTCCGTATTTATCACCTGGTTAGCATAAATAACTAATCATTGTAAGCTCCAAATATAACTGAAGCATTATGCCCTCCGAATCCAAATCCGTTATTAAGTACGTAATGTACTGGGCGTTTTTGCATTTTATTCAATGTCAAATTGAGTTTTGCGTCAATTTCTGGATCTTGATTAGAATGATTGATCGTTGGAGGAATAAATCCATGTTGAATCGCTAAAATACAGGCTATTGATTCAACCGCTCCTGCTGCGCCTAGCAAGTGTCCCGTCATGGATTTCGTTGAGCTAATATTCAAATCATAAGCATGTTCACCAAATACTTGCTGAATGGCTCTAATTTCTGCCACGTCACCTAACGGAGTAGATGTTCCATGAACGTTGATATAATCAATATCTGTTGGTTGTAAATTTGCTTCTCGCAATGCCATTTCCATTGCTTTGATCACGCTGTATCCCTCGGGATGCGGTGCAGTCATGTGATAAGCATCTGCGGTTGCACCGTGACCAAGTATTTCAGCGTAAATCGTAGCACCACGTTTTTTTGCGTGTTCTAATTCTTCGATAACTAATGCACCCGCACCTTCACCGAGTACAAAACCGTCGCGCTCCGCATCAAATGGACGAGAGGCGGTTTTGTAATCGTCATTGCGAGTAGAGAGTGCTTTCATGGAATTAAAACCACCGATACCCACTTTGGTAACGGTCGCTTCTGCGCCGCCTGTAACAATTATATCGTTACGACCTAAGCGAATACTATCTACGGCAACCGAGATAGCATGATTAGCAGTTGCACAAGCAGAAACGATGGCAAAGTTGACGCCACGGAATCCATATTTGATTGAAATATGTCCTGCTGCTATATCGCTAATCATCTTAGGAATCATAAATGGATTATAGCGTGGTGTTCCGCTACCACGTGCAAAATCTTCGATTTCCTTTTCTATAGTAGAAAGACCACCAATACCAGAGCCATAAATAACACCAACTCGATCTAAATCGACTTGCTCTAAGTCAATTTTTGCATGTTCAATTGCTTCATCCGCAGCGTACATCGCATAGATGGCATATTGGTCTAGCCGACGTGCTATTTTTCTATCTACGCGTTTCTGGAGGTCGAAGTCTTTAATTTCACAAGCAAAATGCGTTTTGAAATTAGTGGCATCAAATCTAGTAATTGGATTGGCACCGCTTTGACCACTTTGCAATCCTACTAAATAATCTTCAACGTTATTCCCAATCGGGGTTAGTGCGCCCATACCCGTGACTACTACTCTTTTCATAGAATGTATATTTTTAGGAATGATGAATATTACTGATTAATCAAATCGTAATCATCATTCTGTACTGGGTTTTTAAAGAAAAAAACCACAAATCAAAGCATTTGTTCGATTTGTGGATTTTAAGTACAAAACAGAATATACTAACGCATGACGAGCAACAAATAATATGCTGTTCGTAAAGGACGCCAACCAATTAAGGAAACTGTTCTGTACAAAGCGGACTAAAATTAAGTAACTATCAGAAAATGGTAAACTACCATTAACTTACAAATTACCCATTAAAAAATTAGCCCTGAGTTTGTGATTCGAGATACTTTATCGCATGTCCGACGGTTTGGATGTTCTCCGCTTCATCATCTGGGATAGCAATATCAAATTCTTTTTCAAACTCCATGATTAACTCAACGGTATCAAGTGAGTCTGCACCAAGATCATTGGTGAAACTCGCTTCCGGAGTTACTTCTGCCTCGTCAACGCCTAGTTTGTCAACGATGATTTTGTTTACTTTTTCTGCAATATTAGACATATAGATTCGCTTTATTAAGGTTTACGAATTGGGTGCAAAATAAGTGATAACTCAAGTGATAACCAAAGTTTTTACTGCTTTTTTATATTCTATTTATTTGAGTAGTGTGATAAATAGATATTTATGCAATTGAATTTTTGATAATATATGTTTGTTTTACGCAATTAATATCGGCAATTCACGAATACTAAAGAAATTTTGTTTTTATTTATGGAATCAAATTTTTTATTAATTTTACGGACTCTTTAATTATTGTATTTATTACACTAACCTTTTTTTATGAAAATCGTTGACCAACAGAATACGAAAATAGTGGCTACCGTCGGACCAGCATCTAGTTCTTACGCTAATTTGTTAGAATTAGTAAAGGCTGGAGTAGATATTTTTCGACTTAATTTTTCGCATGGCACCCATGAAGATCATCTTAAAGTGATTAATCATATTGCCTATATCAACGAGAAATATAATTTTCATATCGGTATTTTAGCTGATTTGCAAGGCCCTAAATTAAGGGTGGGAAAAATGGAAAACGAAGGTTTACCCATCAAGGAGGGCGATATATTGAATTTCGTAAACGAAAAGTGTATTGGCAACAAGGATAAAATCTATATGAGCTACCCTCAGTTTGCTCAAGATGTAAAGATCGGTGAGCGGGTTTTGGTAGATGATGGAAAGATTGTCTTAGAAGTAACTGAAACTAATCGGATTGATACCGTTAAGTTAAAGGTGTTATTTGGTGGCGTATTAAAGTCTAATAAAGGCGTTAACTTACCAAATACTAAGATTTCATTGCCTTCTTTGACGGAAAAAGACGAGCGCGATTTAGCATTTATGTTGACGCAGCCCATCAATTGGATTGCACTTTCATTTGTTCGGTCAGCCAAAGACCTGAAAGATTTGCGTAAGAAAATTGACGAAAAAAATCACCCTGCAAAAATTATTGCCAAGATTGAAAAACCAGAAGCAGTTGAGCGGATTGATAAAATTATCAAGGCGGCTAATGGGATTATGGTAGCACGTGGTGATTTGGGTATTGAGGTACCGATGGAACGTCTTCCTGGTATTCAAAAAATGATCATTGATAAATGTATCCAGCGCGCGCGTCCAGTTATCGTAGCTACGCAAATGATGGATAGTATGATCGAGAGTCCTACACCGACGCGTGCCGAGATCACGGATGTAGCTAATGCTGTGCTAGATGGAACCGATGCGGTAATGTTGAGTGGAGAGACTTCGGTAGGAAAACACCCCGTCATAGTAGTCGAGGCAATGAACCGAATCATTACGGAGGCAGAGAAAGGTTATGCGCTAAAATCTAAACGCCCTACCGCTAATCCAAAATCACGTACGTTTTACTCTGATGTAGTTTGTTCTAATGCAGCACGAACTGCGGATGAAATAAAAGCAAAAGCGATAGCAGGAATGACCACCTCTGGTTACACCGCTTTTAAGGTATCCAGTTATCGTCCAAGTTGTAAAATATACATCTTTTCCGATCAGAACTATATGCTCTCTACCCTAAACTTAGTTTGGGGCGTTCGTTGCTACTATTATGATAAATTCACGACTACCGATGGTACGATTGAAGATGTTGCTAATATTTTGAAAAAAACGGACATCGTAAAAGAAGGAGATATGATTGTAAATATTGGTAGTATGCCATTGCATCGTCGCTTTCGAACTAACATGATGAAAATTACTAAAATAGATTAGAGTAAAGATTACGGAAGGGAAATAAAAAGCGAGTCGGTGTACTATCCACCAACTCGCTTTTTTAGTAAAACCCATAAATATTCCTTTCTTTGCAGAATCAACTAATCAGAGCTGGCAGTTTAGCAAAGCATTAAAGAACCAGTACTTAATCAAGTAAGGCGGACATATTTATCTAAAATTAGAAATAGAATAAACCGCTCTTTATGAAAGATTTGCAACTAAAAACTATCAACTTAAAAACTGCAAACTACTCATGCAAGTCAAAGTAATTAATAAATCAAAAAATCCGCTCCCGCGCTATGAAACTACTGGTAGTGCTGGCTTAGACCTACGCGCAGACATTACGGAGCCTATCGAATTAAATCCGCTAGAACGTACTCTTATCCCCACAGGTTTGCTTATTGAATTACCTGTTGGTTATGAAGCACAAATCCGCCCACGTAGTGGTTTATCGATTAAGAAGGGATTAAGTCTAGTGAATTCACCAGGAACAATTGATAGTGACTACCGTGGAGAGATCAAAGTGATCATGGTAAATTTGTCAAACGAAGCACAGGTTATTCCAGTTGGCGAAAGGATTGCACAGATGGTCATAGCCCGTTACGAACAAATTGAATGGAAAAACGTAGAAATATTATCAGATACAGCACGTGGAAGCGGCGGATTTGGTAGTACAGGCGTTAAGTAAGAAACGCTGAAAAAATCAGAATAGCCTGCCCCGAAGAATTTCGGGGTAAATTTATTATCTCAGCACTACTAAATGACATACATTGACTGTTTCTAATACCTAACAATATTTTATTTTATAAATAAAATGTTGCTTTATGCAGAGCAAAGCCGTATTTTTACAGTCAGATATTTTTATCACTAGACCTTATTTACGATTGTAATTGGACTTTTCAGCACTGTAAACCTTAACGAATTAAAAATTGGTAATATATTTGAGTATCTATTTTTCAGACATTTAACTAATAAACTAAAAGTACGCTTTTAGATACTTGAAAAATAAGACAAGTTAAATTAGTGAAAGCCTATAACAATATATTATCAAGCTAGTGTGTCGATAAACAGTGGTTGAGTTACTGCAAAAGTGCAGGCAATCGTCAAGAAGGAATCCCCAAATAGTTAATCGAATAGTAATAAAAAGAAGCGTTTTTGTAGATTTTTTTAATTGCAGAAAAACTTATCAATCAAAAAATTAGTAGTTCGATTAATTATTTTGTCAATGTTAAATTGAAAAAAATAAATCTATGCGTTCAAATGTTAAAAATAATTAATTGACCTTTAACGTTAATATAGCATCTTCCAATTTCCGATTAAAAATTTTATAGCACTCCACCGCACACTTAAAGTACATTCCATTTACCCGAGTCATGACATAGTGACTGGTTTTATCAACTTTAAATACCGATTACTAGACGGTATATGTTTGCAACAATTATAATTCAAATTCGGTTAATTTTCTTTTCCCGTGTTCATTGTACACCCCTGAATAGCTCGCCGAAATTGAGTTGCTATAACTAAAGAATTATGACGAAGTATAGGTTATTATTTTTATTTTTTTTAGTCGGAACAAGTATGACTGCCTTCAGTCAAGATCCCCCTCGTTTGACTGAAGAAGATGTCAATATCCAGAAGGTCTTTATTGAGGCAAGTCGCGAAAAGATTCTCGGTAATTACGAAAATGCCGCTTTCCTGTACAAAGAAGTGCTCAAACGCGACAATCAAAATCACGCTGCTGCCTACGAACTTTCTCGAATATACGATACACTCAATAAGGATGAAAAAGCATTAGCGTCTATTAAAACTGCGGTTTTATTAGATGAAAAAAACTATTGGTACAAAAGCTTTTTAGCCGATCTATACAAAAAGACGGGACAGGACGTGCTAGGAGCAGAAGTGTATGCAAAACTGGTAGAGCAAGATCCTAATAATGATTACTACTACTTTCGCTGGGCGTATTTTCTAGTACGCGGTAATGAAGTTGCAAAAGCCGTTAAAGTATATGATGCATTAGAAAAAAGAAAAGGAATTAGCGAAGAAGTAGTTAGACGGAAGCATACACTCTACGTAGGCTCAGGTAACAACAAAAAAGCTGCGAAGGAACTACAACGACTGATTGAAGCCTATCCTAAAAATACGGACTATTATCATTTATTAGCTGGCTTTTACGAACAGATTGGTGATCAGACTGCTGCCAATGAAATTTATAAAAAAATTCTAACGATTGATGCAAATGATGTAAAAGCCAATATCGCTGCTGCCGCTTACAACAAAGGCGATAATGATATGACTTATTTACACTCTTTAAAGCAAGTATTTGCTCAGACAGATGTGAATATTGATGTCAAAATCAAAGAGTTATTTCCCTATGTTAATAAAGTAGCGGATTCAGGCAACAAAGATTTAGCGACTGCAGCATTAGAGTTATCAACAATTCTAGAAGAAATTCACCCAGATGAAGCTAAGGCTTTTGCTGTTTCTGGAGATTTGTTATACTATTCCGACCGTAAAAAAGAAGCTTTAGAAAAATACAAAAAGACCATCGAATTAGACGATAACGTATATCTTGTTTGGGAGCAGATGATGTATATCTACTCGGAAGAAGAAGACTATAAAAAATTAGAAACTGTAGCGGAAGAAGTAATGGATATTTTTCCAAATCAAGTAACTGCCTATTATTTCAATGGATTGGCTTTAGCCAAACAGCAAGAATATCGTCCTGCGATCAGCATTCTAGACCAAGCTTTATTGATGTCTGGAAGTAATAAATTACTGCAATTTAATGTACTATCCTTACTCGGCGAAGTCTATGCAGCAACTACCAATCCGACGAAGTCTGACGCTGCTTACGAAGACGCGCTAAAACTTAATCCTCAAGCAGCCGAGGTATTAGATGCCTATAGTCGCAACTTGGTAGAACGCGGAGAAAAACTAGAACGTGCTCGCACGTTATCCCAACAAGCAAATGAATTAAAACCTCGTAGTGCAGCGTATCAACATACGCAAGCATTGATCCTGATGAAATTAAAATCCTACGAATCAGCCAAAGAATGGTTGGATAAAGCGATGGGTGAAGGTGGTATGGATAATCCCGCTATTTTGGAAAGCTACGGAGATGTTTTATTTAAAACAGAAAATACCGAAGAAGCATTAGAATATTGGAAAAAGGCATTAGAGAAAGGTTCTACCTCCGATATGCTAGAAAAGAAAATTGCGGATAAGAAAATGTACGAATAGTTTTCTCTGGAAACTTAAAAGACAACTACTCGAACGATTCTAGCGTTAAAAGGAGGTTGAAACAACTGATGTTTCAACCTCCTTTTTTAATTTAAAATATATCTCTTTTGGAACTTAGAATGTTCAATAACTACTACCCAATCTTATTGTTGCTTGCGCTGTTTACGATGAGTTGTAAAGGTAAGAAGCAACTCGTCAGCAGCACTAAGCTTGCACCGCAAACGACGGAATTTTTGCAGCAACAGCTGGCTGAAAATCAAGTTCAAGCAGAATGGCTGATGGGTAAAATGAAAGTCAATTTTAATAATAATGGTCAGCAACAAAAAGCTTTTTCCACCATCAAAATGCGTAAGGATAGCGTAATTTGGATGAATGTAAAAAAGTTAGGAATTGAAGGCGCACGGCTGCAAGTAACCCCCGATTCAGTTTATTTAATTGACCGTATCAATGGAGAATATATGGTCAAAGGACTTAGTTTCATTACCGAAAAACTCAACCTGCCTGCTAATTTTTCCATGCTACAAAACTTCCTACTGGGAAACGCCGTCTTTTTTACCCGAGACCTGACAGCTGCTAATGACGATTTGAATTATCAGCTTCTTGGTGAGAATGAAACCCTCGCCACGCAATACTGGCTCAATGGAATTTCTTATCAACTTACAAAGATGTATGTTATTGATAAAACTGAAAATCGGCGTCTTATGGCTCAATTTTCTAATTACCAACCACTGAATGAGCAGCAGAATTTTTCTTACTTTCGTGATATTGATGTGGATAGTACCGAAATGGGTAAAGTCAATGTGCGGTTCGATTTTACAGAAGTAAAACTTAACGAACCGACCACAATTCGCTTTTCTATTCCTAACCATTATCAGCGCGTAGATTAACTCTAATTACTTATCAATAAGTACAATGACAGAATTAGTGAATGATGAAATGAATGAATTCATCCTGATAATCAGGTCATTATGATTGTTGAGTTGATGAATTATTTCTGCCTTATTACTTAACTACTCAACTACAGCATTGCCAACGACTAAAAATATCACTAAATTTCTTTTTATTTTAATAATTGGTTGTGTCTTCCACAGCAGTTCGACAGCGCAATCTCGTCAGGAATTAGAAAACAAACGCAAAGATTTAGTCACTGCCATTAAGAATACTAATCGGGAATTATCCGATACGCGTCAAAACAAAGCCAAAACGCTGGAACGCTTTTTAGCACTACAGAAACAAATCGAGCAGCGCAAGGAGTTAATTGTGACCATTACCTCAGAGATTGAACTTTCTGATCAAAATATCACGCGCAATAAAGACGTAGTTGCTTCACTCCATAGTGACTTGGAACAATTAAAAACGGAATACGCGGAAATGGCGCGGGTTGCCTTACGGCAAAAAATGCAACGCAATGATCTCGCCTTTCTTTTTTCGGCATCAGGTTTCAATAATTTCTTTCAACGCTGGCGATACTTGCAGCAATACGATGAATATCGTCAACGTCAAGCGGGCTTGATTGCAGAAACGCAGGAAATGTTGCAAGGGAAAATTATTGAATTGGAACAAGAACGAGCAGAAAAAGCAGATATTTTAGCTGAACAGGAGGCGCAACAGCAGCAGGTTAACGAAGAGCTACAAGTAAAAGATCGCTTACTCAAATCATTGAAAAAAGTAGAAAGCAAATTAGCTAAAAGCCTTGCCGTTCAACAGCGCAATCGCCAAAAACTAAATTCGGAAATTGAAGACGTCATACGACGTGAAATTGCCGAGCGTAAACGCCGCGCTCGCCGTCCGCCAACTAATTCGAGTTCAACTAAAAAAGATTCGCCACTGGCCGCGCTAAATGGACAAAGTTTTGCTGCCTTTCAAGGCAAATTGGATGCGCCCGTAGCGAATGGTACTATCGTTCGTCGTTTTGGAAAACAGCCGCATCCTACCGCAAAAAATCTGACGATTACTAATAATGGAATAGATATTCAAGCTGCCGCTAATGCGCCAGTCAAAAGTGTCTTTGCAGGTAAAGTAGTAGGGCAAAAATTTGTACCTAGTTATAAAAACATGGTTATCATTCAGCATCGTAATTTCTATACAGTCTATTCTAATTTGGAAGAAGTATTCGTACAGCGCGAGGAAACCGTTAAACGTGGTCAGACGATTGGTAAAATTGATGGCGTAAAGCGAGAAGTGCATTTTGAAGTATGGCGGGGCAAGCAGCGGTTAAATCCAGCAAATTGGATTAAATAAATGGACGAAATTTTCGGATATATCGAACGCATCACTTTCCAGAACGCTGACAACGGCTGGACGGTCGCGCGCATGCAAGAAAAAGGAAAACGCGAACTCACCACTATCGTCGGCACACTCACTTCGATTCAAGTCGGCGAAACGGTACGCTGTAAAGGCGTTTGGAAAAATGACCTTACTTACGGTTACCAATTTAGCGTAGAGGAATACCGCGTAGAACAACCTTCAACGATTCACGGTATTAAAAAATATTTAGGTTCGGGAATGATTAAAGGCATCGGTAATAAATTTGCCGAGCGCATCGTGGATTATCACGGCTTGGATACGCTGGACGTGATTGATACCAAACCCGAAGCCCTGCTGGAAGTGGACGGCATTGGTAAAAAACGGCTCGAAAAAATTAGTAGCTGCTGGGCGGAACAGAAATCAATCCGCGAAGTGATGGTCTTTTTGCAAGGCTTTGGTATCAGCCCCACTTATGCGCAAAAGGTTTTTAAAACCTACGGCGATGACAGCATCGAAATTATTCAAAAAAATCCATACCAACTCGCGCAGGATATATGGGGCATCGGTTTTAAAACGGCTGATGTGACCGCGCAACGCATGGGCATTAGTCGCGAATCCGATATGCGAATTGATTCGGGCGTAGAATACGTGCTGAATCAACTCGCCAATGATGGTCATACTTGTTATCCCGTGGATCAGTTTTTAGAAGCCGCGCAAAAATTATTAGAAGTCGATAGCAAATTAGTTTCCGACCGACTCGAAGCCATCCAAAAAGCAGAACGGATTATTATTGAACCACTAATTATTGAGGAGCAAATGACTGCCTGCGTATGGCTGACCATGTTCCGCACTTGCGAAAACGGTATTGCTAAAGAAATTATTCGCCTCCAACGTTTCCAACCTATTACGCGTAAAATTGATCCTGCAAAAGCGATTGAATGGGCAGAAAAAAAGCAAAACATCCAACTCGCCGCGCAACAAAAATCGGCGGTCATCAACAGCATCGACCATAAATTTCACATTATCACGGGCGGTCCAGGAACGGGTAAGAGTACAATTACTAAAGTCATTTTAGCAATTCTTACTCAACTAACGCCCAAAGTTATGCTCGCTGCGCCAACGGGTCGCGCTGCCAAACGCCTTTCCGAAATCACGGGTATGCAAGCCGCGACCATTCACGCGTTACTCAAATTTGACTTTAACATCAACGGATTTCAATACAATCGCGATAATCCGCTCGACTGCGATTTGCTGATTGTGGATGAGGCGAGCATGATTGATACGGTATTGATGTACAATTTGCTAAAAGCGATTCCTGACGAAGCGAAGGTGATTTTAGTTGGTGATGTAGATCAGTTGCCGAGTGTCGGCGCAGGTAACGTTTTGCAAGACATGATTAACGCACAGACGCTACCCGTTACTAAATTGACGGAGATTTTTCGGCAAGCCGCTAATTCCAAAATTATCATTTCCGCCCACCGCATCAACGCAGGTTTATTACCCAATTTAAAAACCCAAAAAGACACCGATTTCTTCTGGATGAAAGAAGAGGACACTGAAAAAATGGCATTGACCATTGCCAATTTGGTCAAAAATCGCCTACCAAAAGCCTACCGTTTTCACGCTTTTGACGATATTCAAGTCCTCAGTCCCATGAATCGCGGCGTGATTGGTACACGCAATTTGAATACGATTTTACAAAAAGAACTCAATCCTTCCAACGAGCCGCTCATCAAAATGGGTCGCTCCTTCCACGTCGGCGACAAGGTGATGCAAATCCAAAATGACTACGACAAAAATGTCTTCAACGGCGACGTCGGACGCATCAAAAAAATTGACCGCATCGACCAAGAAGTCATCGTCACCTTCGATAATCGCGAAGTCTATTACGACTTTTCTGATTTAGATCAACTGGTACTCGCTTACGCCGTAAGCGTC
Organism: Saprospiraceae bacterium; assembly: GCA_045106545.1. Lineage (GTDB taxonomy): Bacteria > Bacteroidota > Bacteroidia > Chitinophagales > Saprospiraceae > JBGCES01. Next base: position 11,503 of record JBGCES010000933.1, on the reverse strand, counting down.
CATAAATATCAAGGCAGCGAATGTCCTTGTATCATTATGCCCGTGCATACGTCACACTATATGATGTTGTATAAAAATCTAATTTATACGGGGCTTACGCGCGGGAAAAAACTCGTAATAATGATCGGAATGGAACGGGCGTTGCAGATGGCGGTTAGGAATAATAAGGTGTCGAAACGATTTACGGGGTTGAGGGAGGTGTTGAAGGGGGACAAACAGGGCAAAATAAGAGGTAATAAAAATAATCAAAGTGGTTTCTGATACGAAAATTAATACCTAAAATATGTCTAAAAAATACAGCTATACAATTGATGATTTATATAAATTGATTGGTGAGAAGAAAGACGAATATGACCTCCTACATACAAATAAGCTCGTAGAATATTTAAAACAAGTGCAATGTAAATTCGAATCAGGACAAACTAAAAAAGCGTCTATATATGTCCATCGACAACGAATTAATATTCTTCGATTAGGATTCGATGGCAAAGGTACGTTTATCGAAATTCCTTTATCTATAATACAGAATTATAAACCATTTAATCAAGCGGCTGCTTATAATAGATTGCTGGGGCGGCTTCAGTGGCTTCCAAATTTTGAGCTAAGATTGAGCAAAAGAGAGAAACGACCTTGGTTTATGATTAAAGAAATGTCTGAGTCTAAAATTAAAAAATTAGTAGAAGATTTAACGTGGATTAGCGATTCCATTGCTCAAAAAACTGAGATAGGAATTAATATATTCATGAACAACCAACAAAATGATTCGAAAAAGTATATTGAAGGCTTACCAATAAAAAGTATAGGTAAAAGATTTGAGAGAAGTGAATCCGCGCGAATAGAGTGTATTAAGTTCTACGGTTTAAATTGTAGTGTATGTGATATGAATTTTGGTGAGACCTATGGAACTGTAGGCGACGGATTTATTCACGTTCATCATATTGAGCCGTTGGCATCAATCGCAGAAACCTATAAGGTAGATCCAATAAAAGATTTAAGACCAGTTTGTCCGAATTGTCATGCAATGCTTCATAAAAATGATCCTCCCTACGGAATTGAAGAGTTGAAGCGTTTCTTGAAGTTATAGCTAAATACGTTGGCGTAGTATTTTTAACTCATACCACATTAAGAGCATATACTAAACGAATATTATAACCAGAAATCGTTTTGCACAATTCTCGAAATACAATCTCTCAATAAGATCAAAGTCTTTTACATTATTGGTAATTAAGGTGAAGTCATTTTGAATAGCTCATTATTAATGAAGCTCTGTTTCTTTCGCTGCATCTAAATATTCAGAAAAATCATCATCAGACATATCATTCCAACCACCTGCTAATTCCATAATCTTGTTGCGATTAGCCTCTTTTTCTGCTGTAGCCTTTTCGCTTAATCGTTTAACAAATTTACTGATCTCCTTTAAATAAAAAGGTGACAATGTGCTAATTTCGGCTAGAATAGAGCGATATATATGTTCAGTCGTAATCATGTATTTTTTCTATTAAATTAAGAAAATCCACCTAAAGATATGCACGAAAATCTAATAAAGCAATTAAAACTACTTTTACCAGCAACTTCATACCATTGATAAGATAAAATCTGATACCGAAGAAAAAGAATTGTTAATGAAGTGCGTTTTTAAATTAAACGAAATACTAGAAATTACTTTCCCTCCATTTTTAAGCAGAAGTTTTTTATTATTGCGCTAGCATAACAACCACCTCAAACCACTTCCAAACAATTTCAAACCACATTTATACCATGTACTTATTTTTTCAAACCTCCGCTAATGGCAAACCGCGCTCGTGGCGCGCTCCCGCTACGGATACGTTCAACTGGCCACGCCTCGTTCATCTATCGTGGCTGATGTATAATAAAGATCGCGAGTTGATTGCTTCTCGCGACCACATCATAAAACCCAAAGGCTGGGAGATTTCGGAAGAAGTGGAACGCCGCCACAAGGTTACGCCGCTGGATATGCAAGAAAAAGGGGTGGAGTTAAAAGAGGCTTTAATGGATTTTGCAGAAGCTTTAGAAGATGCAGAATACGTCATTTCATACAATATGAAACTCAACGAAAGCGTATTAACTTCAGAATATCAACGTACTAGTTTGCGACATGGATTTGGGACAGCAGATAAATATTGTCTGATGCAAGAATCGACTTGGTTTACTAAAATCAAAGGTTCAGATGGTAAATTTAAATGGCCTAAATTGCAGGATATTCACACTAAATTATTTCAAGCGCGCTATGCCGATTCGGGTAATGCCTTAGCAGATGTTTCGGTGACGGCTTTGTCCGCTTTTGCGATGCTGGATATTGAAGCGTTTGAATTGTTTTAATCTTGGAGCACAGGTTTGCAACCTGTGAACGCAAATAATTCACAGGTTGCAAACCTGTGCTCCAATAACCTAACCTTATCATGTCTAAAAAGAAAGAAACCAATAAGCCCAACGTTCACGATGACCTCAAAGGTTTTGAAGTTAAACTCAACGAGTTTGGCGAAATTAAAACCAATGTGCAGGTCGATAAAATCAATGATTTTTTAAATAAAAATGTCGAAGATAAAAAGCTAAAAGAACGCGATGAGAAATTAGCGGAAGCCGCTGCCGAAGCAAAAACAGCTGACGATGAGTGGAATGAGATAATGGGGGAGGAAGAATAGGGCTATTTTTTATAGCTCCTTGCACTAAATAAAAAAGTCGCTGAACAATTTGTAATTCAGCGACTTTTTTTCTGTATTTAAGGAGTGAGTTATTGCTATTGAAAACGCTCCAAGTGATAATCTACGACGGATTGCATTACGGCTAAAGCTAGTCCTTTCGCTTCGTCCACATTGAAGCCCCGATCCATAAAGTAATCTTCGAGTAATACTTGCGAATGAAAATAACTCACTTTCAGTGCCGCGACCATCTGCTGCGGTACGGGGTCGCTTTTCGCCCAGGTATCCATCGCCTTCCATAAATCTACATTCCACTTTTCCAGTTCAGCACTTTCAGCGGCAGAATAAGCTTTGGGAGCAATAAATAACTGCGTTCGTTCCGCTGCACCTTCTGCTAGCAGACTGGTATTTAATTTATTAGTCGCATTCAAATCAGTCGCAATGGCTTGAACTGTTTGAATTTCGCGCCAGCTATCAAATCCGCCACAGTTTTGAATGGTGTAATTGCCTGCTTTCGGATTTGCGTAAGCATTCGCTATCTCCTTCGGATGATTAATAAACAGCCAGCAAGGGGTAGCGGTTTCGGTAGCGTCCATCGCTTGTACATAACGCAAATGAAGCAGCAACTGGTCTAAATCATTATAAGCGTAAGTCGCAGAAGGATCAAAAGCTACGTTAGGTATTTTTTTACCACCTCTGAATGCATCTTGAATAGCACGATTCATCAAATTATTAACTAACGCCGAAGCGCCTTTATTAATGAAGTTCAAATATGCCAAATACGTACGTGCGGTCGGTGCTTCACTTTTTGCTAAAATAGTCTTTGCGGTAAATGGGTCTTCTGCTAAGTTATTGATCGCCTTTTGCAATTGAGATTCATTTTCATCGGCGACAGAATAGTCCATATATTGTGCTAAAATGGAATATTTCTGCAATTGACGATGTTGTTCTTTCGCCTTTACATAAGCATTCGCCGTGCCTTTGCCATACAAACCATCAACGCTGCTTTGGTAAAAACCACCACCTTTTAATGCCGCTTGTAGATTGAGTACGGAACGACGTTTTACATTGGTACGGATAGTTGGTACAACTGGATTAGCGAGGTCGCGCGCTTTAGCAATTAAACGATCGGGCATCACGCCTTCAAAAGATTGCTGGGTAGCATCTGCAGCCGCTTTTGCTGTCTGTTCAGTAGTAGTAGCTTCGGTTTCTGCCGTTGGTAAATCTATTGCGGGCGGAATTGGCGTTGGTGTTGTAGCAACTGGAGTTGAATTTACTTTAGTTTTATCTGCCGTTGTGATTGGAGTATCGCCCGTATTGTCAAATGCGATCGGAATTAACTCTTGTTTCACACCACTCATCTCGAAAGGCGTGACGCGGTGTAGAAAAACCGTATTTACGTTTTTAATAAAGGCATCGCTAAAGCCAGTGCGCTTCGCTTTACCTAATTGCTGTCGCGCTTCATCCATCGTTTTGTAGGGACCAGTAACATATTTTACCTGATTGGTCGTCAAAATCGAATGCAACGGACCAGCTTGGGTAAATTTTTCCCAATTAGGCACTTCACCGAGACTTTTCGTTGCAATTTGGACTACGGTAACTAATTCTCCTTCTTCCACTGCTTTGGCTTCCACTTTTGCTCCTAGATATCCTTGTTTTTTGATTTGCTCCGCTACATCCTGCGCACTCGCTTGGTCATCAAATCGTCCAACATATACTTCGTAGATTTCATCCTGCATCCGTTCTGCATAGACGTAACCCAACGCACGAACCGATTGAAAGTCTTCAATTTTTGGATTTTTAAAATTGCCCACTTTAATAGTGAAATAAGCATTTTGTGCAGCAAAAACCGCAACGCTGACTAAAAGAAATAATAAAAAGGCAAATATTTTCCTAAACATAGATTGCTTGTTTTTTAATAAATAACGCACTTGAATTGCATAGTTCTTTTCGTTGGGTAACTAACGTTTTCTTTACTGCAATTAATATGCGCAATCCGCAATTAAAGGATGGATGGCGTTCACAATTTACATAAAATCTGATATTTATACCTAAAAAGCCGAATGATCCTGCTAAGAACCATTCGGCTTTTTAATGACGAATCATTGAGATTAGGCTCGTCGAAATACTTATACATTCCTTTGAAACGCCCGACTCCGCAATTTTTGTAAAAATGGAGAGGCAAATACAAAATCCTGCATCAATTCGTTGTCGGTACCTAGTACCTCGTCCTTATTACCTTTCCAGACTAGATGACCTTGATGTAGTAAATTGATATTATCACCAATCTCCATTACCGAGTTCATATCATGCGTATTAATAACGGTCGTAATATTCTGTTCTTCGGTGATACTCTTGATGAGTTCATCAATGACAATTGAGGTCTTGGGGTCAAGCCCAGAGTTGGGTTCATCACAAAACAAATAACGAGGTTGCAGTACAATTGCCCGAGCAATTCCAACCCGTTTTTGCATTCCACCTGAAGTTTCAGAAGGATATTTATTATTTGAACCCGTTAGACTAACTCGATCCAATACATAATTGACTCGATCTAACTTTTCCTTACGGGTCATCTTGGTGAACATATCTAATGGGAAACGGATATTCTCCTCCACCGTCATGGAATCAAAAAGTGCGGATCCTTGAAAGAGCATCCCGACTTTCATTCTGATCTCACGACGTTGTTTTTTATCTAACTGGAAAAAGTCAATATCATTATACCAAACTGTCCCATCGGTAGGCGTTAATAAACCTACTAACAATTTTAATAATACTGTTTTACCCGCACCACTACGCCCGATAATTAGATTCGTTTTACCCGCCTCAAAAACGGTTGAAATCCCTTTCAGTACCTCAACATCTCCGAATGATTTAAATATGTTATCTGCTTTGATCATGATTTGAAAGTGATTAGTTATCAGTAATCAGTTACGAGTCATGTCGTACGCTGATTACTGATTTTTCGTAACTGATAACTATTAAGTCGTCAAAATTAACGCAATAATGTAATCCGCTAACAAAATCAGAATATCACTATATACTACCGCGTTCGTACTTGCTTGCCCCAATTCAATACTTCCGCCTTTGACATAATAACCTTGAAAAGCGGAGACCGAAGTTAAAATATAGGCAAATACTAAAGCTTTGACAAACATCATCACGACATTGCGCGACTCGAAAAAGGAACGTAATCCTTGTACATACTCAGCATCCGTCAATAAACCTGTTGGTACAGAAGATAGATACCCACCCACCATACTGACAAATGCCGCGATAGCGACCAGCATCGGAATCACAATCAGCGCAGCGATAACTTTCGGCATAATTAAATAAGCCGCTGTATTCACACCCATGATTTCCATTGCGTCAATATGTTCTTTTTGACGCATTCCTCCGATCTCCGCCGCGATATTTGAACCGACCTTACCCGCTAGTACTAAGCAAGTAATCGTTGGTGCCATTTCGATAATCGTAATGTCCCGTACTACGTAACCAATATAATAACGCGGAATGAGCTGTCCGCTTAATTGGTAAGCAAATTGAACTGCCGTTACTGCTCCAATAAATAATGAAATCAACCCCACAATCACCAGTGAACCGATACCAATATCGTTCATTTGACGCATGGTTTCCTTATAGTACATACTGAGGTTTTCGGGACGCGCAATCGCGGTGCGCATCATCAAAATGTACTGCCCGAAATAGTGGAAAAATTTTAAATTCATGTATGTTTATAACGAGTGATTTTTAAGTAGGAATGTACGAAGTTTTTTATTGACATTGATTTTTATGATTCAGGTAGGTCTTATATCGCTCACGACCTACTTGAATCATAAAAATCTGCGTCTATCTGCGTCAAAAATTGAGTCTTTTTCAAAACTTTGTACAGCGCTCTTTTTTAAAGAAGAATGTAATGATCACATTGGATAACGCTTATGGATTCTATTTTTTTATTAATAAAATACATTACGTATTTGCACTTTACCTTCATTCAAACGGCACAAAAGTACTTTTTTTTACAAAATTTAAAACAGCCTCTTAATCAAAATGCCCGTAGGTAGTACTATTAACGGTTATTCAAGCGATAAGTTAAATTTGCTTTGCGGATTTCTTCCTTTTCTGAGAGAGGATGTCTTTTTATTTAAAAAAATCGGTATCTGATTGATGCAACTTTTATGATGATATGCGTTCTTTAGTGATACTATTATGTAACAATATTTTATAACGCACTTGAGTTTAATCTGATGACTAGCCGTTTTATTTCAATAAAAACGACTATCGGAATAAGATTTGAGGGGTAGTTATTAAAGCGGATATTTTTAATTCATACTGGCAACACAAAAATGAATAATGATATGTAAGTAGCCATTTACTGCATCCGTTAAGTACCTCACAATGATTAATTCGGTAAATTTTAGGAAATAGGTTTTTTCGATAGTTTTTCTTAAAAAGTCAGTACATAGCACAGCTACGAACTTATTTTTTCAAGGAAAAATAGCGGAAAAAGGCCTGCCCCGAACTCGATTCGGGGATACTCATAAAATACCGAAGTAATTGTTGCGAGGTACTTAATTACATATTATTAATTATACTACAGATTAAATGACTCACCAGCAAGAAGAAAACGAAAAGAAAAATAAACGGAAAGGACTCTGGTATGCTTGGTTCTTTGGTGGAATGGTATTGGGGATGGCAATGTTGCCGTTTATGCGTTCTGATCCACCCGATCCTCCGCCACCAGTAATTGAAATTCAATTTGCAGATTTTCAACCGCGCGAAGAGGCGGGCGCATCTCAATCGAGAAGAGCGGAGTCCCAGAATGTTTCGGAAGAACCAAAACCACCTAAAGTAAAACCGATGGAGGAGTTATCTCCACCACCAGAACCTGATCCGATTCCTGTTCCAGAACGTCCTCAACCGAAACCACCAGTTTTGACTTCGCCCGAACCAAATCCGCCAGTTGTGGTTCCACCCGATCCCGTAGAAGTACCAAAACCTGAGCCCAAGCCAGTGGAAAAACCACGTCCGAAACCACCCGTAACTAAACCTACGCCCAAACCAAGTCCACGTCCAACGCCACCTGCACCACGTCCCGATCCTTCTCCAGTAGTGGTGGAATCAGGTGAACCAAGTGATCGTAATGAAGAAGGTTCTGCGTCACAAGCATCAGATAAAGAACAAAGTGGAACGTTAGATGGTAATAGTGATAGCGGCACTGGTGGAACGAGCGTTACCGAAGGTAGCGGCGATGGAGGTGATTCTGGCGATGGCGTTTTAAAACGCAAACCCGTTTATCGCGTAGATGTAAAAAAACTGGGTGGAAAGAACGGACGAATTACAGCAAATATTTGTATCGACCGCGCCGGAAATGTGATTTCGGTAGAAGAAAATGAAGAAAAAACTACCATGAAAGATCGCGAATTGGTAGAAAAAGCAATTGATATTTTAAAACGCTACCGCTTTGAACGTGACCGCTCTGCGCGGGAAAAAGAATGTGGAACATACGCTTTCATTTTTAGCGCAGGCTAATCTGCCATACATCGTAGCGCAGCGAAGTTTATGGCAGATTTTGCTACAGGTTATTCATGGAAAAAATATACTCCAAAATAGTTTTGCTGTAAAGAAAATGTAGGGCAGAACAGTAAACGGAAAAGAGGCAAATGAAACCTTTCTTCCGTTTTTTGTTTTAATAGCAAATAGAAATACTATTTTTAACCAACTTAAAAAAACATATTTTTTGATTAAAAAGTAGTTTAAAAGTTGTGTAACATCGTTCAAAAGTTGTTCAAGTCTAGTACGAACAACCTTCAAACCACTTTTACACCACCTTCAAACCACTTTTACACTATTTTAATTATAAATGACGAAAAGAAGAAAACCGAAGACGAAGGGAAATAAATTGAATCGACACCAACTCCAAAGCGAAGTATTACGACTGTTTCAACGCCATCCTAAAAAGCGTTACAGCGCGAAGCAGATTATTAAGAAAATGAAGATTGCGAATAGCAAAGACGCGGTAACTGCTGTACTAAATAAACTCACCGAACACGGAAAACTCAAACCCATAGCCGATCATAAATTCAAATTGGTACGTGCGAATAGCGATGAACGTGGCGGCGGCAAACGCCCTGCGACAGGACGCGAATATTACGAAGGCAAAGTAGATATGACTCGTTCGGGATCTGCTTATATTGTTATTGATGAGTTAGAAAATGACGTTCATATTTCTCCAAAAAATATGAATAACGCGCTGAATGGCGACATCGTAAAGATTGCGGCGTGGACACCACGTGGGCGTAATAAGCCCGAAGGTGAAATCATCGAAGTGCTGCAACGGGCGACCGAACATTTTATCGGTACGGTACAGCGTTCCTCAAAATACGCGTTTATCATTCCCGATCGAGAGCGCATGCCGACGGATATTTATGTGGATTTGAAAAATCTGAAAGGCGCGAAGGACAAAGAGAAAGTCGTCGTAAAAATCGTGAAGTGGCCGACGAAAGAAAACAACAGCCCTGAAGGAATTGTAACTTCAGTTTTAGGGGCAGTGGGTTCGAGCGATATTGAAATGAAATCCATTTTGATTAGCAATGGCTTTGATTTGGAACATAATCCGAAAGCAATGCGTCAGGCAAATGCGATTTCGGAAGAGATTAAAGAAGAAGAAATTGCCAAACGTCGTGACTTCCGTCCAATTACCACTTTTACGATTGATCCACTGACAGCGAAAGACTTTGATGATGCCTTGTCAATGGAATATTTTGATAATGGCGAATTTGAAATCGGCGTACATATCGCCGATGTGACGCATTACGTCAAGGCGAATACCTCGCTAGATAAAGAAGCATTTGAGCGTTCTACTTCTGTTTATTTGGTAGATCGCGTATTGCCAATGCTACCCGAAAAATTATCCAACGTTCTTTGTTCTTTACGTCCCAACGAAGATAAACTGACCTTCTCCGTCGCCTTCCGTTTTAATAAAAAATACAAATTGATCGACTCGTGGATTGGAAAAACGATTATCCATTCCGACCGTCGTTTTACTTACGCGGAAGCGCAAGAAGTGATTGATACGAAGCAAGGCGATTTTGTGAAAGAAGTCAATGAAATGAACGATGTAGCGGTCAAATTACGCGGCGAACGGTTCAAAAAAGGTTCGATTGATTTCGATGCAGATGAAGTGAAATTCATTCTTAATGAAGAAGGCGAACCGATTGACGTTTACGTAAAAGAACGCAAGGCGGCGAATATGTTGGTAGAAGAATTTATGTTACTCGCCAATAAGACGGTCGCGAAATTTATCGAAGATAAAAATAAGCAAACGGGTAAAGAAATACCTTTTGTTTATCGCGTTCACGATACACCCGATCCAGATAAAGTAGCCGATTTTATCAAATTTGCGCAGGAATTGGGTGTGAAAATTTCCGCGAATACGCCTGAGCAAATTGCTGATTCCTACAATAAATTACAGCAACTCACTCGCGAAAATGACGCGCTAAAAATGTTGCAACCCTTAGCCATTCGGACGATGGCGAAAGCAGAATATACCACCAAAAATATTGGTCACTATGGCTTAGGATTTGAATATTATAGCCACTTCACTTCGCCGATTCGCCGCTATTCGGACGTACTCGCGCACCGTATCTTATTTAAAAACTTAAAACGAGCGACGCGCGTAGAAAAAGAAGCACTGGAAGGCATGTGTAAGCACATCTCCATGCAAGAACGCAACGCCACTTCCGCTGAACGCGAATCCATTAAGTACAAACAGGTTGAATACATTAAAAAACACGTCGGCGAAGAATTTGTCGGCGTCGTTTCAGGAATGATTGATCGCGGTTTATTTATTGAACTAAAACACAGCCGCTGCGAAGGTATGATTGCTTTTAGTACGCTTGGCGAGCCATATATGCTCGGTGCAGGACGCTTGGAAGCAAAAGGCGTAAATACGGGCGATACCTTCAAAATGGGACAAGAAGTGCGGGTGTTGATTACGGGCGCGGATTTGGCGAAGCGGCAGATTGAGATGGAGTTGGTGGAGGAGTAAAAGTTAAGCTATGAAATTTTTTAGTTTTGAAATAAGGTTTATCATTTTAACTGTCTTCTTGTTGGTTGTTTTAATCGCTTATCTTCTAAATAAAGGAGACTCTAGCAAAATTGAGATATTAAGGTGCAATTGGTCAATGAAGATGAATATGAATTCTTTTAATGGAGTATTAGAAAGTAAATATAAAGACAGTTTAAATCATAATTATCCAATACTTCTGATTAGAAATAATCAAAAAGAAAACCAAATTAACCTAATCAATGAAATGAATGATGTTTTTGAAAAAGTTGAAACTGGCGATATGCTTGAAAAGCAGAAGGGCAGTTTAAAACTATTTGTAGAAAGAGGTGATAAAAAGTTGGTTTATTATTTAGACTATGGCTGCGTAAATTAAGGACTGTAGGTATTGTATTATCATAAATTATTCCCCGCGATGTGTCATCTACTAAAGAATTGAAATCAATTAAAAAGTGGTTACTATTTTTGTGATAGTAACCACTTTTTTCATTCTCATCTGTTTACATGACAATTTTCTAACTATTTCTAACCACCTCAAACCACCTTCTAACCATTTTACAAATGAACGTACAACTCATTACCATCGGTGACGAAATCCTCATCGGACAAATTGTAGATACCAATTCTGCGTGGATGGGACAGCAACTGAATCTCATCGGTGCGCAAATTGACGAAATTCGCTCCATCGGCGACGAACGCGAACAGATATTAACTGCGCTAAATGACGCGGTCGGTAAAGTAGATGTTGTCTTAATCACAGGCGGATTGGGTCCAACCA
>JBGCES010000932.1:0-19194 GCA_045106545.1 Saprospiraceae bacterium | reverse complement strand
CTTTCGCTGGCGCGATGTTTTCAACTCGTGCCTCCGCTCCTTACCTTTATTGCTCTTTTTCTCCCTACTCATTGCCGATCCTATCGATTTAGAAAATCTCTTAAACTATCGCAACGACAGCAATATACCTGATTACATTATCGGTGAAAACACACCCGCTAATAACGCCATCAATGATGCCGAAGCAACGCTGGGACGTGTTCTTTTTTATGATAAAAAACTGTCGGTGAATGGTTCAACGGCTTGTGCGAGTTGTCACCATCAGGAATTTGCGTTTGGTGATACGAGCGTAGTAAGTGTAGGTTTTGATGGCAGACTGACGGATCGCCATTCAATGCGTTTGGTCAACTTACGTTTTGACGGCGGACAAGCCTTATTTTGGAATCGCCGAACACCTACTTTAGAGCAACAAACCTCACTGCCCATTCGCGATCATAAAGAAATGGGTTTTAGCGGGCTAGATGGACAACCGGGTTTTGATTCGCTAGTCACTCGCTTAGAAAATTTGGATTATTACCAACAACTATTTTCCTACTTCTATGGCGACACCCGAGTGACCGAAAGACGAATTAAAAACGCGCTGGCGCAATTCATTCGGAGTATTCATTCTTACGATTCTAAGTATGATATTGGTTTAGCGCAAGTGCAGCATTCAGGACAGAGTTTCCCTAATTTTACGGAGCAGGAAAATATGGGCAAAAATGTATTCGCCGCTCCTCCCAATGGTGGCATCGGCGGCATCGGTGCAGGCTGCGAACGTTGCCATACCCAACCCAAATTTGACATTAATCGCAATGTTGGAAACAATAATATTATCACCGTTGCAGGCGATTCGACTCAGATTGATTTACAAAATCGTCGTGCCCCTACCCTTCGCGATCTAGTGAATCCACAAGGCGCAATGAATGGTCCATTTATGCACAATGGCAGTTTGAAAAATTTACAAGAAGTAGTAGAACATTATAATCTAATCAGCTTCGATCCTGCTCGTAACCCGCTGTTAGACAATCGTTTAAAACCAAATTCCACGGGTCAAGATTTGCAAATGTCGGATGAACGCAAAGCCGCTTTAATTGCTTTTCTAAAAACCTTGACCGGAGAAGAATTATACACGCATCCTAAGTGGTCAGATCCATTTAATGCCGATGGTTCAATCGAAATTATCCCCATGCTAAATACTGCAACGCAGCAAAAAACGGCAGATTTAGTCTGGTCAGTTTACCCAAATCCAATTCGTAGTGCTGCGCAAATTATTGCACCCGAAGGCAATTACACTTTACAAATTTTCAATACAAATGGCCAACTATTACAAAGTCAAGTAGTACAAAATAAATCAACATTTACGATTAAAAACCAACCAAACGGAACGTATTATTTACAATTAATTGATAATAAAAATGCACGTACCAAGGCAATTCAAATCGTAAAAATCTAAAGCAAATGCCCCAACCGTTAACCGTCAACCATCAACCGTCAACCACAAAAAAAACGTCCACCGTTCGTTTAAAAAAAGCCCTTCACGCGACTAATGGCAGGTTTGAAATTGATGTAAATTTTCAGATTCAGCCTTATTCCTTAGTAGCACTTTATGGGAAATCTGGCGTTGGTAAAACTTCTATTTTACGTATGTTGGCAGGTTTGATGAATGCAGACGAAGGGCAGATTAAAGTGGATAATCAAGTCTGGTTGGATAGTAAAAAAAGAGTCAATTTAAAACCACAAAAAAGGGCGGTTGGTATGCTTTTTCAAGACTATGCCCTCTTTCCTAATATGACCATTCGGCAAAATTTAGAATTTGCTTTGCAAGATGAAAGCAGTTCGATGTCTATGTTTACTAAACTTTCAAAGTTTAGTAAACATAAATCTACACCAGCCCCATCGAATGAAGAGAAAATTGTTGACGAATTGGTTGAAATCATGGAGTTGACTGGTTTACAAAATCGCTACCCCGCTACCCTTTCTGGCGGTCAGCAACAGCGGGTTGCCTTAGCTCGTGCCTTAGTGCAGCAACCGACTCTGCTCCTCTTGGATGAGCCCCTTTCGGCTTTAGATAATGAAATGCGGCAAAAATTGCAGCATTACATTTTACAAGTTCATCGCCGTTATCAGTTAACGACCATTATCGTCAGCCATGACAAAAATGAAATCGAACGATTAGCAGATCGAGTATTGATCTTAGCAGATGGAAAAATCATTGCCGATGGCACACCACAACAGGTTTTTTATAAAAATTATCCATCGCCTCAAAACGGCGAAGTCGTTTCTACAGAAAATATTACGCCTTACACTTGGGGCAAAATTTGTCAAGGCTGGCAGTTAGCAAACACCCCACAACTTTCTGTTATTCAAGAACTTATGCCACCGCAAGTTGCCGAAACGCGCCATGCACACCGATACGCGCAGCAGTTTTTTTATATTTTAAAAGGCGAAGCAACCTTTTATATTGGTAATAAAAAACGTATTGTTCGCGCGAATCAGGGCATTCACATCTTACCGCAGACCGTTCATCAGATTAAAAATGAAAGTGAAGAAGAGTTGAGTTTTTTGGTGATTTCGCAGCCGCATGCGCATGGGGATCGGATTTGAGATACTTTCAATTTCCAATTTTCAATTACTTTGTCGAATTTCAATCCAGCTTGACCGAGAAAAGTCGCACTTCATCGTTAAATTCGGCATGTTTGTAGTGTATTCAAAAGGATATTACTCGCAAAACAACATTTGCAGAATATCATAAAACAAGTAAACAATAAAAATGGAATTAATAATGTTTGTTTTAATCGCAATTGGTATTGGTATCGCTTTATTTTTAACCTGGTTATTTGGTATTATAGCCGTAGCCCAGAGCGACCATTTAAGTAATAAAGGAAAATTAGCGGGCGTACTCGGTATGTTCTTCTTCCCCGTTATTGGTACAGCGGTTTACTATTTTATTTTTAAACCTAAATGGGAAATGCGGCGCATCGAATCCGATAACTATATAGTAATGTAGTTTGGAAGTGGTTCGGAAGTAGTTTGAATGTCGTTCCGCTACTTCCAAACCACCTCCGAACCATCTCAAACAACTTTCAAACCCTTTTGACACCATGCTAGAACTACTTGATTTCGCCGTTACGACTCCCAATATTTTATATACGATTCTGTTATTAATCGTTTTACTCTACTGGGTTTTCGTGATTATTGGGGCATTGGATATGGGCGCGGTTGATTTTGAAGTGGATGTAGATGCCGACGTGGACGTAGATGCAGAAGTAGATGGCAGTGGAAATATCGCAGGCGCATTACAGTTTTTCAACTTTGGTCAATTGCCCTTTATGGTCATCATGACGGTGTGGATATTGAGCGCGTGGGTAATGGGCATTTTAAGCAATTTTCATTATGGAAACGGTTCGTTGACCTTCGCGGCAATTTGGTTACTCCCCATTTTTTGCCTGGGGTTAATTATTACCAAAATTGTAACAACTCCCTTGATTCCGATTTTTAAAAATCTGGATACCCACGCCGAAGAGATTGATTATATCGGCCAAATAGGCAAAGTGACGCTCTCCGCAGATAACAAGAACTTAGGTCAGGCAGAAATTATCGTTGATAATAACAATGCGTTGATTAGTATAAAAAGCACGAAAGGCGCGTTAAAAAAGGGATCGGAAATTGTGATAGTAGAAGAAGTAGATGGGAAGTATTTTTTGGTAGAAGCAATGGAGGACAGTCATTCCTGACTGTCGAAGACGTAACCATAAATAACAATTTTTAGTATAAACATAAAACTTGTCCCGAACTCGATTCGGGAGGCATAAAGTTCATAAAGAACTCCTTATATATGCCCTGTATGCCTTCATGTTAAACCAATTCAAAACCCTATTCCAATGACAACATCTATTATTTTCATCATAATTGGTATAATAGCATTTTTCATGCTTTCTAGCCTAATTATGATGTTCAGCTGGCATAAAAAAGTCCCTCCTGAACAGGCGTTAGTTCGAACAGGTGCGGGCGGAATCAAGGTAGCGATTGACAATTCCATATTTGTCATTCCTCAAATGCATAAACAGTATTTAGTCGATTTAAATTTAAAACGAATTGAGGTAGAATGTGAAAATCAAGAGGCTGTCCAAACGAAAGATGGAATTTTGGTTGATGTGCGGGCGAGTTTTTATATTAGAGTAAATCGAAATTCACTAGACATCATTAAAGTAATGCAAAGCATTGGCTTTCAAACAGTTAATGATTCAAAAGCAATGAATAATTTATTTCTTCCCAAATTTAAAGAAGCGATAAATGCTATTGTCCCTCGTTCAAATTATTCTGATTTACAAAATAATATCGACGAGGTCAAATTAAATCTATTAAACCATATCGGTTCAGATTTACATGGAATGATGCTAGATGATGTTGCGATTGATTACGTCGGAAAAACTTAAAGAGCTTTATACCTCTATTTTATAACAAACCAATTTTAAACTATTAAACCCAATTATTATGACCACAACCTTAATTTATGTTGTCATTGGTATAATCGCTTTTTTAGCGATAGCCATGATGATTGCAATCATGTCTTGGTATAGAAAAGTACCGCAAGGAAGTGCTTTAGTTCGTACAGGAGGAAAAGGTGCGGAGGTAGCTTTCGATAAAGGTATGTTCGTGATCCCTATTTTGCATATGGCAGAAACAATGGATTTATCGGTAAAAACGATTGAAATTGCCAGACTAAAAAATGAAGGATTAATTTGTAAAGACAATTTACGAGCTGATATCAAAGTAGTATTTTTTGTAAGAGTTAATCAAGAGAAAAAGGATGTAGTAAAAGTTGCACAAACCATTGGTACTCAACGTGCTAGCGATCCCGATACTTTGCGGACGCTCTTTGAAGCCAAATTTTCAGAAGCCTTAAAAACAGCGGGTAAGCAATTCAATTTTATTGAATTATATGACAATAGAGAAGAGTTCAAACAGGCAATTCTGAGAGTTATTGGCTTAGATTTAAATGGTTACGCACTAGACGATGCTGCCATTGATTACCTAGAGCAAACGCCAATGGAATACCTCCGTGCCGACAACATCCTCGATTCTGAAGGTATCAAAAAGATTACGGAACTCACTGCGACGCAGAAAATCAAAGCGAATTTTATTCGCCGCGAAGAGGAAAAAACCTTGAAAGAGCAAGATGTAGAAGCTGCTGAAGCGATTCTCGAATACGAGCGTCAACTGGCAGAAAAAACGGAGCGTCAAAAGCGCGAAATTGCGAATATTCAAGCTCGTGAAAATGCGGAAATTGCCAAAATAAACGAAGAAGAAAGATTGCGTTCGGAGATGGTACGCATTCGGACGGAAGAAGAATTGCAAGTAGCCGAAGAGAATAAACTGCGCCAAGTTTTAGTGGCAGCCAAAAATAAGGAACGTACCGAAGCCATCGAAGTGGAGCGCGTAGAAAAAGATCGGTTATTGGAAGTGACGGAGCGCGAGCGCATCGTGACCCTCGCCGAAATCGAGAAAGAACGCGCCATTGAAGAAGAGCGAAAAAACATCCAGGATGTAATTCGCGACCGCATTATGGTGGAGAAAAAAGTGGTGGAAGAAGAGGAGAAAATCAAGGATACCAAAGAATTAGCCGCCGCACAACGTAAAAAAGACGTTGCTGTGATTGCAGCTAACGAAGAAGGTGAATCCACCGTAATCCGAGCGACCAAGCAAGCTGAAGCAGCGCGCTTATCTGCCGAAATTAACGCTCAGAAAATGTTGATTGACGCGGAAGCGGAAATGAACGCAGCGGAAAAAGAAGCGGAAGCACGTAAGATTCAGGCGGAAGCCAAAGCAGCGGAGGAAGCGACTATCGGTCTCGCTGAAGCACAAGTCATCGAAGCGAAAGCCGCAGCGATGGAGCGCGAAGGCATGATTGAGGCGACCATCATCGAGAAGAAAGCCATTGCCGAAGCGAAAGGTTTGGAAGCGAAAGCGACCGCCATTCACAAGCAAGGTTTACTGGAAGCAGAAGTACTCGCCGAGCGCGGCACAGCAGAAGCATCTGCGATGCGCGAAATGTACGCCGCCGAAGCCAAAGGCGTCGAAGAGAAAGCGTTGGCGATGCAGAAATTGGATGGTGTAGGTAAGGAGCACGAGGAGTTCAAACTGCGTTTAGAGCAGGAGAAAGAAATCCAATTGGCAGAAATCGACGTATCGCGTTCGATTGCCGAAGCACAGGCAAAAGTCTTAGCAGAAGCCTTCAAAAACGCCAACATCGACATCGTCGGTGGCGAAGCAACCTTTGTAAATAGCATCCTCAGTGCGATTAACAAAGGCAAGCAAATTGACCGCGCAATTGCGCATTCTCCGACCTTGAGCGACGCGAAAGATGCGTTGGTGGCGAAGGGGATGGATTTGATTGCAAATGGGAAAAATGACGGTTGATGGTAGAGAGTGAACGGTGGACGGCACTTTTTGCTTGGATACTTGATTCGCTTGAAATTACTTAGGTTTTTAACGATGAATATGCGGGTTGCGCTGAGAGGTGTGACCCGTTTTTTATTTGTTAAATATAAATCAACAACTTAGCTAACGGTTGCTTTTGTCAATAAATGTAGCTACTTTAGCTATTATTCATTTGAATAAAAATATTGAATATGATACAATCTACCGCATTTGATGAAATTATCGAGTTCTTCGCATTACTCGCCCCGCAACGTATTCTGGCATTTCATCCTTCCGAAGTCAAACAAAATGAAATTAATGCACTTTTAGATAAGAAAAAAACAGGGCAATTATCAGCAGAAGAAATAACTCAGTTAGAAAATTATACGGTTTTGGAACATATTGTGAGAATGGCGAAGGCGCGGGCTTTACAACACGCAAAGCTATGAGCAAATATGTATCAAATACGATTAGAAAAGAAGTCATCAAACGTGCATTTCTTAGTTGTGAATATTGTTTGGCATACGAACCACTTGCCTATTCTAAGTTTCAATTAGAACATATTATTAGTTTGAAACACGATGGCAGTTCCGAATTAGATAATTTGGCTCTCGCTTGTTTCTACTGTAACAACAATAAAGGTTCAGATTTAGGAACTTATGTAAATGGTATCTTAACTCGCTTTTATCATCCTCGTATTGACAAATGGCTAGACCATTTCGAGATTTCTGAGGCATTAATCTTACCCAAAACTGAAATTGGCGAGGCTACCGTAAAAATTCTGGATTTTAATAATAGTGACCGTTTAATGGAACGACAAATGCTATTGTTGACAAATAACTTTCCACATCAAGCAACGCTAAACATTTTGTAACCCAAATTTCAGATAATGAATTGGCAAGAATACATTGTATCTACTGAAGATACTTTAGCTGGAAAACCACGTGTTAAAGGAACACGCTTGTCTGTTGAATTCTTAGTTGGACGTTTAGCAGATGGTTGGACGGAGGAGGAGATTTTAGAGAGTTATCCGACTTTGAATAGAGAAGCACTGCAAGCGATATATCACTATGCTTGAGTTTATATTCAATATCTTTCCGCTACTCCTATTAGCTATTTTTGTTTGGCAGCTTTATCCATTCCATCCGAAAATCGAAGAAATTAAGGCATTCTATCACCAACAAGAAGATCCTTTTGCACAGAAAATCAATCTTGGGGCAATTATTTATGGCATTTTTTTAGTGTTTGGATTTGCCCTATTTGCCATTCTGTTCACTTTACAAGGATTTAATGAGCAAGGCATATTTAATACCAACTGGAGTCCTATCTTTATTTTTCACAAATCTTGCTTGTTGCTCGGAACTATAGTTTTTTGGACGTGGCTTTTAGCCAATATCTGCTATCAGTCTTGGAAAGGGAAAGTGAAGCAGCCTATTTATTATTGGATAATTGCTTTGATAAGCTGGTCGATGCTTTTGGTTTTTACAATCCGTCAATTATTTGGATAGAGTAATAATTATTCACTATGAACTTCACCAAAGAACAGCTAGATGATTTATACAACAACCTTCATAGATTGGAGAAAGACTTGGATCAGTTCGACCGAAAAGTTGAACAGATTAATAACCAGTTTCAAAAATTAGAAAAAATAACGGTCAGTGATATTCTTTATCGAGATAAAGAATTAGAACGAAGTGCAGACAGGTTTAAATCCTCAGTACAAGAAATTGTGACTATTGCTAATTATAGTCCGTCAGATTTTTCAAATATCCTATTTAATGGAGACATTACATATGCGGCTCAATGCCAAATATTAGCAAAACTCAGTCAACCAAACGAAACGTGGAAGAATATTATTGAACAGTGGACGACACCTATTATAGAGATAATGTGTGGTGATAATCAACATCAAGGCGCAGAATTACTTTTGAACCTAACTCATGAATTACCCAATAGATATTTTAATGAAGAAAGTCTTTTTATCAAAAATCTATTGCGTGTTTTAGAAACGAATAATGACCGCGCTATTTATTGGACTACACACGTCTTATGGAATGGCGATTACTATTACCCTACGGTGATTGCTGCTTTTCATAAATTATTATATTATCCTAATTGGAGAATGCGAGCAGTAATTCATGATCATTTGAAAACTTGGGAACGTGAGCGCGAAATAACTTTTGAACTTTACTCTTTGCCTTTTTTAGATCATTTCCGTAGACTAATATTTAGAAACTATTATTCAAAGCTTAGTAATAATATGACTTATTAAATCAAAAGCAAATTTCAACTATAAATGATATTATTGGTTAAAAGTCTATTTATTTAGCACTTTTAACCACCAATCCTTATTTATTCCTGACCAAAACTTGTATTTTGCCAAAAAATCACCATCATGGCTAAAATATTCGTAGGTCGAACCGAGGAAAAGCGCATTTTACAAAATGCGCTAGCATCAGAAGAAGCAGAAATGATTGCAGTCATCGGCAGACGGCGAGTCGGCAAAACCTACCTCATCGAATCCACCTACCAAGAGCACATTATCTTTCAAATCACGGGTTTGCAAAATGCAAGCAAAGCAGATCAATTGGATAATTTCATTATTCGGTTGCAAAAATTACTACCAACGGCTGCGCCTTTGGATCGACCGACGAGTTGGTTGCGGGCGTTTGCTTTATTGACGACGGTTTTAGACAATCAGCTAGGTGAGGAAAAGAAGGTCGTTTTTTTGGATGAATTGCCGTGGCTGGCAACGCATAAATCGGGCTTTCTAGCGGGGTTGAGTTATTTTTGGAATAGTTGGGCGGGGAAGAAAAATATTGTACTGGTCGTTTGTGGTTCAGCAGCTTCGTGGATGATTCAAAAGGTGGTCAATAACAAAGGTGGTTTATATAATCGGCTCACCAAGCGAATTTTTCTCGCGCCTTTCACTTTAGCGGAAACCAAAACCTATTTCCAAGCACGTAATATCAACTTTAATCACTACCAAATTACGCAACTCTACATGGCACTCGGTGGCATTCCACATCACCTTAAAGAAGTAGAACGCGGACGTAGTGCCATTCAAAATATCAATCGGATCTGTTTTTCTAAAAATGGCTTGTTGCGCGATGAATTCTCGCGTTTATACCCTGCGCTGTTTGCTCATGCCGACCGTCATATCGCCATTATTCGTGCTTTAGCTACAAAGCAAAAAGGACTGACGCGCAATGAAATAATCAAGCAAACGAAGATGTCGGCGGGTAGCAGCGTAACACGTACTTTAGAAGAATTGGAATATTCGGGTTTTATCTCGGTTTATCGTCCGTTTGGAAAGAAGAAAAAGAATCAATTGTATCGCCTGACGGATGAATACTCGTTATTTTATTTAAAATTCATCGAAGGGAAAGATTATGAAGGAGAGGATATTTGGCATCAGTTAAGTCAGACTCAAAACTTTGTCAGTTGGAGCGGTTATGCGTTTGAAAGTATTTGTCTAAAGCATATTCCGCGGATCAAAAAAGCCCTAGATTTTGCGGGAATCAATTCGCTCTCTTCTTCATTTTATCATCAAGGCAACGATGAATTGCCAGGTGCGCAAATTGATTTATTAATCGATCGCAATGATGGCGTGATCAACCTTTTTGAGATCAAATTTTATCGAGATCCTTTTGTTCTTAGCAAGGATTACGCAGCACAATTACGCCGTAAACGAACGATTTTTAGCAAAATAACAAGGACAAATAAACAAATCTTTTTTGTACTGATCGCAGCACAAGGCGTTTTAGAGAATACGTACAGTTCAGAGATATTTACCCAAGTATTGACATTAGATGACCTCTTTTAGTATCCCTAAATAACACGCTATCCGTGGCTAAATCTACTAAAAAAACAACGATTTAGCCACGGATAGACTCATTAGTAGTTAAAACTCCTAAAAAAACCGACTTTTAACCACCAATTCCCAAATATCCGTGACCAAAACTATCCATAACTATAAGTATACTGAAAAGATTTTATGCTATCTAAGCGCGTAGCGATTACCCCCTTGGTAGCAAACAGTTACCTAAATCGTTTGCAGCGCGTAGCGATGCCCCCATTAAATTCAAGGGGTGTGCCGCGCTGCGCCACCGAAATCAAGTTCGACGTTAATTCTACCAATGGGCATGTCGCTACGCGCCGCTCGTTAATCGTACGAAGTGGTCGAGCAAAGTTGTACCGTCATTTGTCCCCGAATCAAGTTCGGGGTAGGCAGGTACAGGTTTTGATGGTTAAATTGTTTGATGGTTGCCTATAAGGCATTGAATACGAGTGTGTTAGAACGGCTAAACAATTAAACTACTTGCCTACTTAAAAGTCCAAACGTTATTATTCATCTAATCTCCTACAACACCCTTTTCAAAAAAACCTCCTTATACGCCCGCCCAATCGGCACGACTTGCCCCGCACTCAGATATACCTGCCCACCCACAATCTTTTCAATCTGCCGTAGATTGATGATGTAAGAGCGATGTACTCGAATAAAATCTTGTTCGTTTAATGTGTCGAGCCAATGGCGTAATGGTTCGTTAGTGAGTAATTTTTTATCCGCAAAGTGGAGTTCCGTGTAGTCGGTATCGGAGTGAATGTGAATAATATTGTCCACCACAATTTTGATGTGCTCGTAGCCAGATTTGATAAAAATAGTGTCGGGCGTCGAATCGGAAGTAGCTGCAATGGGCGTATTCATGCGCGTGACTTTAGCAACGGCTTTGACGAAGCGTTGGAAGGAGAAGGGTTTTAATAAATAATCGGCTACGTCTAGTTCGTAGCCTTCGAGGGCGTAATCGGGGAAAGCGGTCGTTAAGATTACTTGTGGTGGTTGCGAGAGGGTTTTGAGGAAGTCGATGCCTGATATTTTGGGTAAGTGGATGTCTAAAAAAATTAGCTCGACAGGTGTGGTTTGTAGAAACGTGAGGGCTTCGATGGCGTTGGAGAACGTCGCTAATAATTCCAACGAGCCGATGTCTTGGATGTATTTTTTTAGGATGCGCTGGGCGGGTGGCTGGTCTTCGATGATGATGCAGGTCATTTTTTGAATTGAAAATGGAGAATGGAGAATTGAAAATTACTCGCTCAGCTTTAAGGTCAGTTCTACTGTATGCATTTGATTGACTCGGCTGATATTGAGATCGTGAGAGTTGGGATAGAGTAATTCTAGGCGTTTCTGTACATTTTCTAAGCCGATGCCGTGCGATATATTATCGTTATTGGATTGCTCTAAGTAGGAATTTTTACAGATAAAAAATAGCTTTCCGTCTGATAGTAATTCTACTTTTACTTCAATAAAAATCTCTTCCGTTTGGCTCGCCATGCTGTGTTTGAAGGCGTTTTCGATAAAAACGACTAAGATTAAGGGCGCGATTTGATAGCCCGCTTGGATATTATTTTTTGTAAAAGTGACGCTGCCGCGTTCTTCAATCTGCAGTTCACTTAACCGCATAAAATTCTCCAACTGCTTGATTTCTTTGGCTAAAGCAACGTATTCCGCTTTGCATTCGTAAAGCATATAACGAAGTACACCCGCGAGTTCTAAGATGATTTCGGGCGTTTTGGGCGAGTTTTCAATGGCGTAGGCGTAGAGATTATTTAGGTTATTAAACAGAAAATGCGGATTGATTTGTGATTTTAGAAACTGCAATTCGCTATCACGGACAGCGGCTTTGAGTTCATCAACTTCGTCCTGTTTATGAATCGCATCCCACGCAAATTTAAAACCTGTCAAGATCGCAATAATTGGCGCGACGTCAATCAAGGTGTATAAAATAGGTGAGAACTTAGTTCCGCGCGTATCGGGAAAGTACCATTTTTCCAATACCATTTCCTCTACTACAATTACGGTAATCAGGATCGCTACGACCGCTACGAAAAACTGCCAGTACTGTTTTTTATAAAAAAAACGGGGTAAGAAATAGTAATTCAATACAAACGCTGCCAACGCATAATTCAGAAAGAAAACGAATTGATGCATTTCAATCTGCGGATTACGGCGGTCAAAGGAAAAGAATAAGAAGACCAAACCGTGCAGGAGTAGTTGAAATAGAATTTCCCAGTAGGGAAAACTGGTATGATTGCTTTTGGTCATCATTTTTCAAATATATAGCTTCTACTCCGTTACTAAAAAACAAATCCGTCAACGACATTTTTTGACCCGCAAACAACACTTTCCACTAAACCTTGTCGTTCGCGGGAGGATTTTTGTCGTTCAAAGAATATCTTATTCTCTCTGGAACAAAGTATCGTTTTTTGCATTGGAACTATTAACTCTTTTAACTCCCTTTTATTCAAACCAAATCTATTTCATCCATAACTGTTTTTACAAAATTTTACCATGAAAATTAAGCATCTCACTATTATTTTCACCTTCTTATTTACCATACTGACTTTTTCCATTTTCGCGCAGCAGAAAACCCAAATTCGCGGAACAGTGCTCGAAGGTAGCAGCCAGCAACCCGTCGAATTTGCGACGATTATGGTTGCCGATAAGGCGACAAAAAAAGCGATTACGGGTGCGACGACTGACCTAGATGGCAAATTTAACGTAGAAACCGACGCGACTGATTTCTATTTAGAAATTAGCTTTATTGGCTTCAAATCACGCATCATTGAAGATATTGAAATCGTCAATGGAGTCGCGGATATAGGGACAATCAAAATGGGCGAAGACAGTCAGACACTTGATGAAGTCGTCGTTCGTGCAGAGAAATCATCTACGGAATTTAAACTCGATAAACGCGTGTTTAACGTCGGAAAAGATTTGAGTAGCACGGGCGCGAGTGCGCTGGAGGTATTAAATAATGTGCCTTCTGTCAACGTAAATATCGAAGGCGATATTAGCTTACGTGGTAGCGAGGGCGTACAGGTTTTGATTAATGGCAAACCGTCGGTGATTGCTAGCGAATCGGGTAATGCGTTGGGTACGATTACCGCAGAAATGATTGATAAAATCGAAGTCATTACCAATCCATCTGCGAAATACGACGCGGAAGGGACATCGGGTATTATTAATATTGTCATCAAAAAAGAAGAACGCAAAGGCATCAATGGTTCGGCGACCGTCAACGTCGGTGCGCCGCATAATCATAGTTTTGGATTGAGTTTGAATCGGCGGACGGAGAAGTTTAATTTGTTTAGTCAAATGGGCGTCGGCTACCGTTCTCGCCCGAATGAACGCGAAAGTATCAATCAGAATTTCGCCAGAAATACTACCCTTTCTACTATCGGAGATGAGTTTAGAAACGAATTATTTTACAACTTCATCGTTGGCGCAGATTACAATATTGATAAATATAGTGTATTGACGCTTTCAGGAAGTTTTGCATACGAAATTGAAGACCAGCCGTCGCTCACCGATTTTGTTTTTTCGGATGAAACAGGAGTTGTAGATCGCTGGCAACGCGAGGAAGTAACCGAAGCAACCAACCCAAAATACCAGTACGAATTACAATACAAACGCGATTTTAAAGACGATAAAGATCATAGTATTCTTTTTAGTGCGATTGGGAATTTATTTGCCAAAGACCAGTCTTCAGAGTTTTTAAATACGACCATTGAAGGGAATAATCGAGATTTGCGTCAGCGCACCGCGACTGATTTTGGCGAGCTGCGCCAGACGTTTAAACTGGATTATACCAAACCGCTCAACGATAACTGGACGATAGAAACAGGCGCGCAGTATGTGTTGCAGCACGTTGATAATGACTTTTCGGTAGAAAATTTTGCGGATAACGAATGGGTTGCCGATCCTAATTTGACCAACGTTTTTGAGTTCGACCAAAATGTTTTGGGCGTTTACGGAACGGGTGCTTACGAAGACGATAGATGGGGTGTCAAGCTTGGTTTGCGTATGGAAAACACCGATTTATCGACTTTACTCGTCACGACCGATGAAGGCAATAAGCGAAACTTTACTGACTTCTTCCCTACCCTACACACTTCCTACAAATTGACTGATAATTTTTCTTTGCAAGCTGGTTATTCGCGTCGAATTTATCGCCCTCGGATGTGGAGTCTGAATCCATTTTTCAATATTCGTAATGACTTTAATATTCGCACTGGTAATCCAAATTTGTTACCTGAATATACCGATTCTTACGAAATAACTAGTATTTATATCTTAGGAGAAGTCTCGATGAATTTCGGCGTTTATCACCGTTACACCACAGATGTCGTAGAACGTATTTCTATTTTAGAAGGAAGTGTAAGTACGACTACACCTTTTAATATTGGTAGCAATCGCTCAACGGGCGTGGAGTTTAATTTCAAATATAGCCCAACTAAAAAATGGTCGATGAACGGTGATTTTAATTATAATTACTTTAATCGCGAAGGCATGTTTGAAGCGACTTCTTTTGATTTTAACGCCGATCAATGGTCTTCTAAATTGACCAATAAAATTAAATTACCTGCCAAGTTTGAGTTGGAAATAACTGGGCAATATCGCTCCGCTGTACAAACCGTACAAAGCGAAATTTCCGCGAATGTATTTGCAGATTTAGGAATTCGTAAGAAAATCGGGAAAGGACGCGCGGTATTCAGTTTGAGTGTGAGAGATGTATTTGCGTCGCGTTTCCGCGAAAGCGAAACCCAGCAAGCAGATTTTTATTTATATAATTATAGTCGTCGCGGTCGTTTTGTAACTTTAGGTTTTAGTTACGGCTTTGGAAAAGGGGAGGCGATGGAGTTTTCAGGACGGAAGCGGCGTTAGAATAAATTTAAGAATTACAATAATTTCTCTCTCCATAATGGTGTAATCGTTGGATGATAGGCGTTAGAAACGCTAAGATGTCATTCAACGATTACACCATTTTTTTATTGATGCAAGTATTAATACCTGATTTATAAAAATGTGGTAAACACCCTTTCCTCAATTCGTTATATCCCTTTAATTTGTTGAATATTAAAAATAACTTGAAATCTATATTATCCAAGCCTTGTAGGTTATTTATAACTACAAAAGAAAATATCAGAAAATCAAGAATTATTGTTTAACGCATATTAAATCTAAAATCATGACGAATTGGCTAAAAAAATCAATCCTAATTACTTGTCTAAGTTTGGCATTTGTATTTTATTTCACCTCCGTGCAAGCCTCCATTTTGAAGTTTGAAAAAGGCATTGGCTGGGCATCTTTCCGCGATTTGACGAGCGAGCAATTCAGCACAAAATTTAATGAATATAGGAAAGATTACATCCTAATTGACTCTGATGCTTATCAGGTGGGCAATAACACCAGATACGCAATGGTTTGGCGAAAAAACACCGACAATCGTGGCTGGGCGGCTTATCGAAATATGTCTAGCGATGGTTATCACCAAAGGTGGGAGGAGTTTAAAAATAAAGGCTACCGACCTACCGATATAGAAAGTTACCAAAGGAATGGTCAGCAACAGTACGCTGGAATCTGGGTACAAAACAAAGAAGGACTGGGCTGGTCTTCTCGCAGAAACTTGACGGCTAGTGAATACGGTAATTATTTTCGGGAACAAAACCAAAAAGGGTATAAAATTGTGGATGTTGAAGTCTATCAAACCAGTGGTGGTTTGCGATACGCTGCTATTTGGGTACAAAATAAAGACAATGTACAATGGGCGCAATTTAGAGATATGTCCCGCTCTGCTTATCAAGAAAAGGTGAATGAATACGGCAGCAAAGGATATATGCTGGTAGATTACGAATCCTATAAAGTTGGAAGTTCACAGAGATTTGCCGCCATTTGGGAAAAACGTTCTGGCTATGGTTATCAAGTTAGAACTAATCGCACGGAAACTGCTTTTGCTAATCTTTGGAGAACATATCGGGATGAAGGTTATCGCTTGGTAGATTTTGAACGATATACAACCCCCGATGGAGACCGTTACGCTGGGATATGGATAGAAAATGAAAGTCGTTTTCGCTACAGCAAAAAAGGTCAATTGGATGACTTAATAAAAAAATATCGCAGCGACAATAGCCTACCTGGTATTTCTGTAGCTGTGGTAAAAGATGGAAAGATGTTATATCGCCGAGGTTTTGGCGAAGCCGATAAAGAAGCAAAGAAAGTAGCACACGGAGAGTCGGTCTATCTTTCCGCTTCGATTTCTAAAGTCGTCGGAGGAACTATCGCCGCTAAATTGCAACAGGCAGGTCGCTTAGATTTCAATAAAACGACTCGCAGTTATTTAACGAATATTAGAAAATCTGATGGGACAACCGTCACCCTGCCCGCTAGACATCAACATACAGTTGGGCAACTCTTTGCTCATCTAGGCTGCATTCAGGCTTATGAAGGGCCTGAACCTTCCACCCAACAATACAATAGAGCCATTGATGCTCTGACTCAAATTTGGAATGCGCCGTTTGTTAGTAATTGCACTCGGGGATCAAATTGGAGTTATTCTACGCATGGATTTACTTACTTAGCCGCCGTTTTAGAAAAAATCACTGGAAAAACATCGGCACAACTGATTGAATCCGAAATTGCCAATCCCTATGGGCTTAGTTCGATGCGTGCTTTGTACGCCAGTTCTTCTGTACCTTTTAATTATGAACGCGTTAAGCCTTATAATCGTGACAATACGCCAACAACTTTTGAAAACAACAGTTGGAAAGTTTTTGGTGGTGGAATCGAAGCGTCTCCTGTAGATTTGGCTTGGTTTGGTTGGAAAGTATTGGATGGAAAAATTGTGAGTAAATCTACCCGTGATAATGTTTTGTGGAAAAAAGTCAATTCCAGTAGTAATAGCAATCACGGTATTGCTTGGGTAGTCAATACCAGAAACGGAAGACGAGTTGCCGAACATAACGGAATAGTCAATGGAACACGGACAAACTTACGCGTTTATCGAGATAACGGATTAGTAGTGGTAGTGATGATGAACCGTAGGCAACGCTTCAATACTAATAGTAATTTAGATATAAGTACGTTGACCGAAAATATTGCGAATATTATTTTGTGATAAAGTATTGAAAGGTAGAATTCCAGTTCATAGAATTTGGTAGGAATGGACACCATAAAATTTTGGTTCTTTAACAATTTTTCAAAAGGAAGAATTAGTTAAGGAACCATTTTATTTTATAGATTAGTGACATCAAACCATTGCAGCAATCAACCTGTTCAACTAAATCAACCAATTCAACTACATTTCAAAAGAAACAAACATGGCAAAACCAACTGCAACTAATCACTACATGCGGATTTTTCACCGTTACCTTGGCTTTTTTCTAGCGGGAATTATGGCGGTCTATGCTATCAGTGGAATCGTATTAGTGTTTCGCAATACAGATTTTCTGAAAAACGAAACCGTAATTGAAAAAACTGTAGCGACTAACCTTACGCCCGAAAAGTTAGGGAAAGCACTAAAAATAAAACGCTTAAAAGTAGAGCGGCAGGAAGCAGATGTTTTTTACTTTAAAGATGGTACTTACAATAGTGCAACAGGTACAGCTAAATACACGAAAAAGGAACTGCCTTATGTATTGGGTAGAATGACGCATTTGCATAAAGCAACGACCAATGATCCGTTATTTTTCCTAAATATCTTCTTTGGTATTTCACTTTTATTCTTTGTGATTTCTTCTTTTTGGATGTTTATGCCGAGTAGTTCGGTATTTAAGAAAGGGCTTTATTTTACGTTGGGCGGGATTATTTTGACATTGATTATGCTGTTTGTTTAATCTAAATCTTCTGCCCCTTCATCGCTTTGCCAATATTGACATCCATCGCCCGATGTGCCAATGGAGCGGTATATTCATTCAAATCCGCCATACTTTTATTAATCGCGTCTTTGTCTTCACCCGCTACTTTTTGTTGTAAATCAGCAACTAGTATTTTGGTTTTTTCAACTTCTTCTGCTGTGAATATTTCAGCGTTTTGCTGGAGGAATTTATCCGCACTCAGGAGGATGTTATTGGCTTCATTACGGGCTTCGAGTAAGGCGCGTTTCTTCATATCACCTTCCGCATTCTTTAGAGAATCAATCAACATCAACGCCATTTCTTCTTCGCTAATGCCGTAGCTACTGCGAATTTCAATCTTTTGCGATACATTCGAGCGTTTCTCACGGGCTTTGACTTGTAAAATACCATCCGCATCAAGCTGAAAAGAAATTTCAATTTTGGGTAGTCCCGCTGGCATAGGTGGAATGCCTTTTAAAATAAACTCGCCTAGTTTTCGATTGTCCTGCACCAAATCACGTTCGCCTTGATAAACGGCAACTTTCAGGTTTTTCTGACCATCTACGGAAGTGGTATAGTCCCGTCCAACGGCGGTCGGCACTTTAGAATTGCGCGGAATGATTACATCCATCAAGCCACCAACGGTTTCAATACCTAAAGAAAGTGGCGTGATATCGAGTAGTAAAACATCTTTTTGATTACCTGCTAAAACGTCTGCCTGAATTGCTGCGCCAAGGGCGACTACTTCATCAGGATTGAGTTCGTCATTGACTTGCTTTCCAAAGAATTCACTGACCCGTTGCTTCACTAAAGGTACGCGAGTAGAACCACCGACCATGACCACGTGATCGATATCCGTTGTTTTCAAATCGGCATCTTTTAGTGCTAATTTACAACTATCTACCGTACGCTGTACGAGTGCCTCAATCAGGTTTTCAAATTCTAATTTTAAAATATTTAACTGATAATCAGCAACTTGTGTAGTGAATGTATCACTGGTACTCAATTGCTTTTTCGCTGCTTCTGCTGCCAATCGCAGTGCTTGGCTCAGTTCTGTATTGGCTATCAAATCTGCCTTAACAATACCGTGTTTTTCTACCCAAAAATCCACAATCGCAC
>JBGCES010000931.1:0-4564 GCA_045106545.1 Saprospiraceae bacterium | reverse complement strand
TCTTCGTAGAAAACGATGTCGTTGCCAGGGGTAAAGTCAAATTTGGAGTAGGCTGCAAAAGCTGGTTCTTCGTCAACAGTTTCCATAGTTTCACCTTCATCATTGGATTCGTCATTAGCTCTACGATTATTCGTATTACTTTGATAATCAGGGCTTTCTTCATACTGTTCACGTTGTTGGCGGGCTCTTTCCTCACGTTCGCGTTCTTCGGGATCTTTTAGTACATCTTCTACTGCTTCGGTCGTTTTTTGATAGACTTTTCGGTGTACTGCGTTTTCAGCAGCGCGTTCAGCAGTTCTTTTGATGCGTTTTAATAATTGCGCTTCCGCAGAGGTGATACTCAAGGAAAAAAACAAAGCAGTTAGGAAAAAAAATGGTAAGAATTTCATGTTTTTAAAATTTTCAGTTTCTACAAAAATGGATTTGTAGGTATAGTTTGAAAATTTTAAAACCTGTCCCCGTTGAGTACAATAAAAGGTAAGTAGATTAATAAAATTATTTCACCAAGAAAGCCCGTGGACACTTCTTAATCGGCGTGATGTTATCCAATAAAATATTGCCTTCGTAAGGCGTCGGTTCTTCTCGATGAAACGCTTCGATGATGATGTAATTTATGGTCTGTTTCGTTGTAAAATTGATATTAAAAGTTGCCCAATCTTCTTCCTCAATGGGTTCTATGGTTTGCCACAACAATTGGTCTTTGTCACATTTATTTGCGCCACCCCAAATGCGTAGATTTAATACGCCATCGTAGCCCGAATACGAATCAGAATGTGCTAAATCCATCGCAAAGGCGTAACATTCATTCTTTTTTAAGGGTTCTTTGAGTCGCTGTCCAATACTTTCGTAAGATCCATCGCGGCGGGTAATGAGTCCGATATAAGTATCGCCTTCGGAAGAGTCATTATATACGCCCCAAAAACCTGGTAAGATGTCAGGAGTAGTACCTGGGGCACAAGCAAACCAACCGACTGGTACAGTGGCATCTTGTGGCTCGCCTTCGAAAGAAGCATTGTCTAACTGAATTTGAGCAACGGTAGAAAACGAAAGCAATAAAGAAAGTACAGCAAATAGATTTTTCATAACTGATTTTTAACCCGAAAAGGATGAATTGGTCACGCCGAAATACTTGAAAGACTTCACAATAACGGAATTCGACAAAACAAAATATAACAATTAACAAAAAAAGGGCAACATTATCAAAATGTTGTCCAAGCCGTGGTAAAATAAGTAGGATTCGAATTATTTACGCCCAGTCTTACAAAGTCGAACCTTTGGACAGGGTGGTGTTACTATTTGGTCATCATTACAACCTGCATCATTAACAAATTGTGCTTGAATTTGTACTGCTGCTGCTGCACAGGTCAAGCCGCGTAAGGTGAATTGCTCTTGCCCTGTATTACTCGCTGGTAAGAAAGTACAATCGTTGATATTTAGTTCACCTGGAGCATTATTATATTCCAGCGTGATTTCAGCCGCATATTGATTAAGCGCACAATAAGTAGTATTTACACTTGTGATCGTCAAAGAACAAGGTGCTTTGTAACCAAAATCTACATCCAATCGCGTTTCGCTGGGCTGTAGTTCAAAATTACCCGAAGCATTATTTAAAGAGCCGTCCAAATCATAGGTTTGCTGCACATCGTTCGGCAGCGTCGAAGCGACTACATTAATTTCATAATCGCCAGGCATCAAATTTGGAAAAAGGTAATTACCATTTGCATCTGTTACATCTTCGGCTAATAGTTGTCCACCATCTCCAAACAACTGCAAGCGCACATCTGGAATACCCGGTTCGTTTTGATCTTGTACGCCGTTGCTATTATAGTCATACCAAACCAAATCACCAACGGTTGCATTAGGCGGAATACTTTCGCAGAAATATAGGGCTTGAATACTACCTGAACTGGCTAAAAAGATTTCCATGCGTCGCACTTGGTCGGTATCTAAGATGATGTTTTGGAAACTATTATCACCATAAGCGATAATGCGTTGTTCTCGAAGCAAGTTATTTGCTCCATCATAAAGCCGAATGCGACCATCAGTTTCTCCATAATCGACATCCACGATTTGGACATAAGAAACTTCAACGGGATTATCAAAAGTGAACGTAATCGTTCCACCAAAACCATTGTCATCGGGATTACCACTATTCGCGTCTTCCGAAATAATCATGGAGTTGCCCAAAGCGATATTGTTTTCGCCGATTCGTCCTGCACGACCTCCGTCACCACTTCCTGGTCCACCAAAATCTACATTTGGCGTACCCAAATCGGCATCGCCTCCTGAAGGATTGGCAGAATCAAAAATCATCGGTGGTCGTTGAGTCGGCGCATCAGTGGTGATGTGCATGCCGAAATCTACAAATTTCTCAAAAAGCAAATCACCGCTTTGTAACGGATTTCCCTGCGCATCTGTACTAAAATCTATGACAGGAGGACAGGTCTGAGCACTAGCAATAATCGTAATCAGTAGGGCTAAAAAAGTAGTAAACACCATACGCCAGCCCCATTGCGTGGCAATAGAAGAATTGTTCATAGTTATGTTGCGCTATTAAACGGGAGGGCAACGTTTTCGTAAAAAATTAGGTCGTCAGAATTGTCACAAATAGAAAAAATATTTGTGAACCAAATAAGCGTAAAATAAAATAATGTGGGAGGGTAAATACTGAATAATGGATTAGTAAAATAAAAAATAGAGGGTAGAATGGTAAGTTTGATTAAAAACAAACGTTCAAATCAGTATTTAAGGAGGGAATAACATAAATATAAGCACCAAATTGTATAAAAAAGAAAGTGTGACAGAAAAAAAATAGCATTAGTATTTAAAAATGACATTATTATATAAATATGCTCGTCACAATTTAGAGGCATATTAATTAAAAAGAGTTAATTGACAACATTGTTGGATTGGCAATCCCCAAATAGTGGTAAGAATCGTATTTCCAAATAGAAATTGCCAATTTAGAGCTAATTTGAACTTTCGTTTCTAAGCTGATTAATTAAAAATAACATTTTAATTTCAAAATTAACAATTCGGTTATTTCCTTGAATATTGATACTTAATATGAACAGATTGGTACGATATTTACAGGATATAATCGAACTTCCTCCTCTATCTAATTTAGTTCCTCTTTTTTTAATACAACTACTCCGTTCAACTTAATCCAACTAGTACTTACAAATCGGCCGTTTGAAAAATAATTTCATATATTATCTTCTATTTATTCCTTTCCTTTTCATTTTGCCAAATGAAGGAATAAGTTTTCAGATAGATAACTTCTCTAGTGATCAAAAACGACTAGCTAAAATAGATGAATATCTAGCTGTTGCTAAAGAAAAACTTAAATCCGACATACCTGCATCCTTTGCTGCTGCCCAAAATGCAAAAGAGTTAAGTCAAGGTTTTGATGAACAAAAAAATATATCTGCCGAACTAAACATTTCTCACGCCTACCAACTAAAAGGAAAAATTGATACTTCGCTCTTAATCGCCAAAGCCACATTAGCACGCGCTAAAAATATAAGTAATGATACGCTTCTTGCTGAAGTCTACCATGTTTTAGGTACTAGTTATCAATGCGCTGGCAGTATAGAATTAGCCATCGAGAGTTATCATAATGCTTTACAGATTAACGAAAGACTAGGGCTGGATAAAGTAAGTCTGAAACAACTTAATAACATTGGACTACTCTATCGGGAAGAAGGCGAATATGATCTTGCCTTAGAATACTTAAATAAATGCTTGGATCAGAGTCGAGTAAAAGGCTATAAGCTAACCGAATTTTATAGCTATGCCAATATTGGCTATATTTTAATGAAACAAAATAAATGGGAAGAGGCACTAATTCGTTTTAATAAAACCTTAAAATTTGGAGAATACGTACAGGATAAAACTGCCTTCTGTACAATCCATTATCTGATCGCCGATGTCAAGTTGCAACAAGGGAAATTAGCTACTGCTACAGCGTTTGCCCAAAAGGCGTTAAAAATCGCAAATGAAAGCGAATTTGCGCTTGGAAAAGTGTTTAGTCAACGGGTTTTAAGTGATATTTATCGACAACAAAAAAAATATACGCTTGCACGTACTTTAGCCAACAAGACACTAAATTACATGAATGAAAATTCGATCAAGCTATACGTAGAAGATATTCTAGATGTACTTTATGATATTGAATATGACACCGGAAATTACAAAAGAGCATTGGATATCCAATTACAAATATCAGCGCGCCGTGATAGCTTAAACGAAATTAGAAGTAAGGAGAAAATTGCCAATTCTGAATATAAATTTCAGCTATTAGAAAATGAACAAGAGAATCAATTACTAAAGATTCAAAATGAAAGTAGT
This sequence comes from Saprospiraceae bacterium, assembly GCA_045106545.1. Taxonomy (GTDB): domain Bacteria; phylum Bacteroidota; class Bacteroidia; order Chitinophagales; family Saprospiraceae; genus JBGCES01. The sequence continues at coordinate 214 of JBGCES010000931.1, read as the reverse complement.
AAGCGGATTTCGTCACTTGCTATTTTAGTTGCAATTCTATTATTCTTGGTGGTAATGCTCGCATTGTTTGCATATACTAAAAGTAAAAATTACAACCAAACCCTCGAAACTGCCATCGAAGAAAGAACCAAAGAGCTCGCGCTTTCCAATCAATATTTAGCTAAGTCCAATGAAGAATTAGAGCGTTTTGCCTATATCGCCTCCCATGATTTGA
>JBGCES010000930.1:0-16909 GCA_045106545.1 Saprospiraceae bacterium | reverse complement strand
CTTTATGCAATTCTTCTTGTTCACGTCCGTGGTAATAAACGGTTTCCCAGAGCGTATCCGTTCCGCTTTCATCCATTAATGGTACGGACATATTATAGCGTAACATATCTTCGTAACGCACAGGTAAACGAATCGTACGGTCATATTCCAGCAGGTATTGTCGAAAAGGAGGGCGAATTTCGTAACTAGGTTTCTTACGAGAAGGAGCGTCTTTTGCCATAAATCAAAGATAGATTTTAATAAGCTAGTCACTGAGAGTGACCAGCTTATTAAAATACTTATTGCTTAATTATTTTTTGATAAAATTGATGCGTTCCCTGCGTGATTTTTATAAAATAAACGCCTGCCGCCTGTCCACTTAAATCAATTTGCAATTGAGTATTATTGCCGTTTTTAGGTAAATCCCGTTCGATAACTCGTTGTTGTCCATTTGCACTGAATACTTCCACTCGCGCAGCCGTACGAAGCTCATTCTCAATCGTAATATTGATAAATTTACGAAATGGATTTGGTGAAATTTGTACCGTATTTTGATTCAAAAAAACATCTTCCGTATTGGTCGCCAAAGTCAATACCTCAATTGGTTCCGTAAACGCTGTGGTATCAATTTCATTCATTACCCGCAAACGATAGTAATAGCGATTTTCTAAAGTAATATCTTCATCCGTATAAGTTGTTACATCAGGATCAAGCGTAGCAAGTGGTTCGTAACTATTCGGGTATAAAACGGAGCGTTCCAATTGGAAAGCCGTTTCATTATTCGCATTATCGCTCCAATTTAACTCAATTTTATCCACATTCAACTGACCTTGAAGATCAGAAGGCGCTGCTAAAAAATCGCCACCCGCTGCGATGTAATCTACTACATCTTGGCGCACTTCGGGAATATCAGGATAAAATAAATCACCCGGGCAAGCCGTCGCACAACCATCACGGTGACCCGCAATATTCCACTGCACTTCGTTATAAGGATTGTGCATAGATGCACCAATTGGCTCGATATTACGGTCACAAGCTTTCCATGCTAATATCTTGGTCAGCATAGAGCGCGCCTCTTCAGTCGGTTTGATATTTGTAAAATCACCAATTACACAAACGCCCATCGTCCGCCGATTTTTGCCACAAAAATGTGCTCCGAGTACGTTATTTCCACGACCTTCATACAGTTTACCATCTGGATCAACTAAGTAATTATAACCAATATCCGACCAGCCGTTCGTATTGACATGGAAGTCCCAAAAAGAACGCACTACTGCTGCCCAATCACTTGCTCCATTAGGTCCAGCAGAGTGATGAATAATTAAGTGCGTTGGAACGGTGGAAGCAGGATCAATCGAATTTTCAGGGCAACTGCCATCAGGACACCATTGGTCGCGTTCCAATAAATCAGGGAAGCGCGTAGGGCATTCTCGCGAAGTGACTAAATCAGATTTTCGCGGTTGCTGCGCAGTAGATTTACCTGGACTATACAAACGTAAATCGACATTTTCGGTCGCTAGATTTTCTGTTCGTAACTGCGCATAATGCATCGTTTTATCAGCAAACTGTAGCTGGCTCACTGCTTTTCCATCAGTTCGATCCGCGTGACTATCTTTATCGATTGTAGTCCATGCTGTCCAATTTTCGCGGTCAGCGGAGAACCGAATTTCGATAGTTTCATTATCCGCATTGTCATCCCAGTTTAGCGAATACGCTAGAAATGGTTCTACTTTTTCCAACGAAATATCGATCGGTTCAGAAATATTTTTCGTTGTTGTGTTATCAATAGTTAAATTTAAAGTAGTGCCTTGCTGTGCTACCAAAGTGATAGAAAACAAGCAAAGCAATAAGTTGAAATACAGTCGCATATGGATATTTTTTCTGTGAAAGGTGTCGAGTAAAAAAGTTATTAGTAATCAGTTATTAGTGACCCGAACGAAGCATATTGATAACTAATCGCTAGTCACTGATAACTAAATTTCCGTTTTATAATAAGGTGATGTTGCCAAAATTTCTATGCCGTTTTTACCCAAAGAAGCAAGTGGACGTTTAGCACGTAAAAAGGTATTAAAACGATATTCCGTAAAAGTTGGATCGCCACGGCGTAGGCTTTCTACGGTCACAATGCCGGATGAATGGATAATTTTTCCATCGCCTGAATAGATGGCTACGTGAGTCACGCGCTCTTTTTTATTTTCGGTCGCTTTTCTACCAAAAAAGAGCAAATCGCCCGCTTGTAAACTTGCCCAAGTCGTATCGGTCGGTACTTCCACCCCCGTATGTACTTGCTGTGAAGCATCGCGTGGTAGCATCACACCATTTAAATAAAATACCGTTTTCGTGAAGCCACTACAATCGACGCCTTTGCCTGAAGTGCCACCCCAAAGATAAGGTCTGCCCATAAATTCATTGGCTTTCGCCAAAATATTTTCGGCGGTAGGTTGACGACTTATTAGCCAATTGGAATAACTTTCTGCGCTGTTCGTAGGGATAAACGCTTCTCGTCCATCAGGAAATCGCACTTGTGTAAAAGTCGCTTCCTCTCCAATTTTTTGTAAAATATTACCTTCTAAAAGATCACTGACATGTGCGCTATTTTCATCCGCAGCCACGTAAGCGAAACCAAAATTTTTCGTATAAATAACGCGTTCGGAAGCCAACCAATTCTGGTATTTTGCCTCATTCATCAACTCAAATCCACCTGGATCTAACCAGCCGAAGTAATCATCAGGCGTTTGTATTAAATACCAACCACTTTCATCTTTTTTCAATACCCGTAAAGGTGTTCCCAATGTAGATTGTGTTCCCAATTCCGCGGAGTGTTTTGGTTTAGAACGAATATTACAAGCGGATAAATTGACCACACCGTAAGTATTTCCAGCTAAAGCAGCAGCGGGCAGCATTTGGATAGAATCTATAATTTGAAACTGTTCACTATCAATTTGACTTAAAAATTCCTCCTTCGCATCAGGTAAATTCGTCTCGCCGCGCAATACTATTTTTTCACCTACTGGCACTGCCTCTACTTGAAAACGCGCCACTCGTTTATCGGGCGCATATTTTTGTTTGATATTGTCAATAGTAGTCTGAACAGGCGTGACATCAATGCTATTATTTTGACAAGCGATGAAGGAAGTCAATAAAATAAATAGAAAGGTCTTTCTCATAAGTTTAGCAAATTAAAAATGGAGGTTATACTCGATAACTTTATTTGAATTACTACTCACCAAGGTACGCTAATTTCATAGGCTACGGTATAGAAATCCACATTTTTCTTGTCATTCTTACAACACCAATTAACAAAGCAACAAAAAAAGTAAATAAATTCACCGAATATAAACAACTGATTATCAGCCAAAAACATCATTCATCCCGTCAACCGTCTACCGTCAACCGTCCACCATTTTGATTTTGGCTTCAAATTTGCTTTTTGATAATATGAATTCAAAAAGGATGTATTTGCACGTCCATCCGATTACTATTTCCTATTTTATTATTAATTTCTTGCCTCTTATTTTACTAACTTTTTATATTGCCTCCTGCTTTTCTAATGCATCTGTTTGGATGTACTTTTTATAAAAATTCTAGTTAACTGTTTGGTAAAACCGTTGCTGCTACACGCTGTCAACCGTCCACCTTATACCGTTAACCAGATCATTTTATTCCGATTACTAAAATTTCTATGAGAAAATGTCTTGCCTATCAAGAGTAGTTAACTTACTAATTTTCAATTATTGCAACTAAGTAGTTTCCTGTGCTAGTCTAATTATTTAAAGTGTCTAAGTCGCTCACTACGAACGCTTTGTCACAATTTAACAATCAGGCAATTTTGCCAATCTACTTAATTATTTGACGAATAGCTACTCCTAAATTTAAAGATCATTAACCAAAATACGTATCCCATGCGTTTGAACTACACATTAGTGGTAACACTTTGCTGTTGCCTATTTTCTCCATTATTTATGTCCGCGCAAACCGTCTGGAACGGTAGCGTAAGTACGGATTGGTTCACAGCCGCCAATTGGTCTAACGGATTACCAACCACGGGCAACAGTGCCATTATTAATGATGCCAATTTAGCACGTCAACCCATTATTCAACAAGTTTTATCCGTGGATTTCGCCATTCGAAATTCAGCAACCATCAGCAACGAAGCACAAGTTATGCTTACTGCTGCGGGCTCACTAGATAATATGTTGGGTGGAAACTTTATCAATAACGGTCAAGTTATTAACTCCGGAACGATTGCTCAACAAGGAACTTGGGACAACAACGGCGAATTGATAAATCAAAATACACTGACTAATAATGGCGTCATCACCAACGACACAGACGCTCGTTTTGTGAATGTTTCCAACCTAATCAATAATGCCGATATTAATAACTCAGGTACCTTGTTTAATCAAGGCGAATGGACGAATGTACTAAATATTTACAACGCTGGAATGCTCGTCAATCAAGGTACTTTCAACCACGTTTTCCGTAGTTATTTACAAAATAACCCGACAGGTTCCATTGAAAATTCTGCTACCTTAAATATTGAAGGTGCTATTGACAATGATGGTACAATCAATAATACCGGCAGTTTGGATATTTTAGACCGAGGTATTCTAAATAACAACGACCATATCATCAACGACAATATATTCAACAACGCGGGTGATTTCAACAATGTGGGTAACTTTACTAATACCAATCAGTTCACTAACGCAGCAGGTGATAGCAATTTTAATAATACAGGCAATGCCGAAAATGCTAATTGTGCTAGGTGGATTCAACGTAGCAACGTTGCTATTCAAGGTCTATTAAACAATGGGATTGTCGATGCTATTAATGGCGCAACTGTAAATGTACTTCCCGCTTCTATCGGCGTTGTACTAAATAACACTGGCGATGTAGCACGTCCTGATGCTCAATGTGTAAATAATTTTATGACCAGCATTGGTGCCTCTGGTGAGGTAGTTATTTCACCCGACGATATTGATGCAGGTAGTACTGCAGATTATTGTAATATAACTAGTCGTAATGTGACTCCCAATACTTTTACTTGCGCTGACGCAGGTCAACAGCAAGTAACCTTAGTCGTGACGGATGCCTTTGGTACTGAGACACGTTGTCAAACCACGATTACGATTGAAGACACAGGTATGGACGCAGCAGGTGGTACAATTGCTTGTAATGCTAGTGTAAACGTATCTATTCCAGCCTTCTGCGCACCGACTGAAATCACTTATGATATAGTAGCAGAAGGTAGCTTCGATTGTAATGGAGCTATTTATGAAGTACAGATTGAAGGACGCGAAACGCCATTTATTACGGGGGACGATGTAGGTAAAGTTCTACGCGTTTATGTGACCGAGCCAATTGCTGGAACAACTTGTTCGGGGACGATTACCGTAGAAGATAAATCTGCCCCTACTTTTAGATCTTGCCGCGATACAACTTTATTTTGTATCAATAACCTCGCCCCCATGAGTGAAGGCGGAGATGCCCCCGACCCAGAAGTTCTAGATTGTGTGGGTTATACTTTAAATTACTATGACGATTACAATATGGAAAATTGTGGTAGTGCAGTAATTCAAAGTATCGAGAGAACTTGGGTAGCAGTAGGGACAAACGGCATGCGCGCTGAATGTGTGCAGATGATTGACATTGAAGGAATTTCTTTCATAGACTATCCTGTTACCTGCCCTCAGGATGTAGAATTAGAATGTACAGTGGATGGTTCAGCGATTGACACCGAGCCAAGTGCAACGGGCTATCCATACATTACAATTGATGGAACATTATATGAATTAAATCAAGATACCTTATCACTTTGTGGAATAGGTTCTACTTATCGCGATGCCGTTTTTGATGATAATTGCGGTGGTGGTGAAAAAATTTATCGCTACTGGACAGCTTACGAATGGTGTGATGCTTCTACTATTTTCACTTGTTTACAAATCATCAAAATTACTGACAATCAACCGCCGATCATTGACGTAACACTCGATATTTCCGCCAATACGGATGTAGTAGAATGTGGTGCGGTAATCAATTTACCTCCCGCTACGATTACCGATTGTACAGATGTGACAGTTCGTATTGAAACCCCATCAGGTACGATTGATGGTAATGGTGGACAAATTCCTGCACCTGGTCTGACGATCGGAGAAAGTACGGTTACTTACATCGCAGTAGATAAATGTGGTAATGAAAGTCGCCAAGAGGTCAATGTCTTTATTGATGATAAAACTCCACCGCAAGCCATTTGTGTAGAACGGCTGAATGTATCACTCAATAACGATGGCTTTGCTCAACTTTTTCCCTACCACATTGAAATTGATAGTCGCGATAACTGTGGCGTAGAAAGCATGGAAATCTATCGCATGGCAACGGATTGCCGCGAACAAGAAATTCCTAGTCCGTTTACCACTTTTAGCTGCTGTGACTTGGCAGAAAGTCCCATTCAAGTCGTACTGCGCGTAACAGACCTTGCGGGTAACGTGAACGAATGTATGATGGATGTATTTATTGAAGATAAAATCCAACCACAAATCGTTTGCCCACCTAATAAGACTATTACTTGTGCTGAAGATTTAGATAATCTAGCCATCACTGGACAAGCATATGGCGTAGCCAATTGTCTAGATTTAAATATTACTTATCAGGATGAACTTGACCTCACTAGCTGTGGAATCGGAACGGTAAAACGAACGTGGATTGCGATGAATCCAACAGGAGAGCAAGCAACCTGCGTACAAACCATAGAGATTTATAATGATGCGCCTTTCAATGGCGAAACGGATATCACTTGGCCAGCGGATGTAGCACGCGATAATTGCAGTGGCGAAGTTGATCCAGACCTAACGGGTCGTCCTATTTTTAATACCGACGGTTGTGATGAAATTTATTCCACTTACAAAGACGAGGTATTTACTGACTTAGAAGATGCTTGTTTGAAGGTGCTGCGCCAGTGGACCGTCTTAAACTGGTGTGAATACGGCGTAGCAGATACGAGCGAATGGGTACATTATCAAGTAATTAAATTTACCGACAATACTGCGCCTATTTTCAACTGTCAAGATCGCGAAATTTGTAACGATGGTAGCGAATGTAGTGCCGTAGTGGATGTTTCTGCTGATGTCACGGATAACTGTATGGGCGAAGCGCAACTGGACTTTGTTTGGATGGTTGACATTTTTGCAGACGACCGCAGTGATAGTGGGTTAAATGTACGCGGCAGTGGACAAAATGTCAATAATGTCTATCCTAACGGTACGCACCGCATCACTTATTTTGCGACGGACGGTTGCGGAAATGAAAGCCAATGTAGCTTCTTATTTACGGTAAAAGATTGCAAAGCACCCGTTTCGACCTGTATCAGTGGCTACACGACTACTTTATTAGAAAATGGTGCAGTGACTGTAGGAATTGACAATCTAATTTCAGGAAGTAGTTTTGATAATTGTACCAGTTACGATGATTTGCGTTTCTCTTTTACCAGTAACGTAAATGATATTACTCGCTCTTATAACTGTAATAACATGGGGCGTTTTCCTATCCAAATCTGGACAACAGATTTAGCTGGAAATCAATCTTTTTGTGAAACCTTCATCACGATTCAAGACAATGATCAGGTTTGTCCTGAATTGCTACCAATGGCAAATCTAAGTGGTCTAATTCGTAACGAAATCGGAGACTTGGTAGAAGGTGTAGAAGTACATGCAGATTATAATCAGCAGATGGCATACACAGACCACCAAGGTAATTTCAACTTATCAGAACTACCGACTAGTGCTAACTATACTCTAACGCCAACTCGAAACAACGACCCGAAAAATGGTATTTCTACCTTAGATTTGATTTTAATTCGTAAACATATTTTAGGTCTAAAAAAATTAGATTCACCTTATAAAATTATTGCTGCGGACGTCAATCAATCCAATGAAATTACCACATTTGATATGATTCAAATCCGACGATTAATTTTGAATTTGCAGGACGAATTTAGCAACAGCCCAGCTTGGAGATTTGTACGTGCCGACCATGAGTTTACGAATCCAGCAAACCCGTTTGCAGATAACTTTCCTGAATTATACGATATTGATAATCTGAGTTCCGATATGAATGGCATTGACTTTATTGCCATTAAAATGGGAGATGTGAATATCAGCGCAATCACAAATAATCTGACGGGCGTAGGAGAACGCTCGACGGGTGAAACTTTCTATTTAGAAACAAAAGAGACTGAAGTCAAAAATGGGATTACTACCGTAGCATTTACGGCAAGCGATTTAGCGAACCTACAAGGTATGCAGTTCACACTTCAGGTAGCAGAGGGGGTAGAAGTATTAGCCGTAGAAGAAGGTGTTTTGAATAACAATCATTTTAATTTAGCTAAAATTGAAAACGGCTTCATGACAGTTAGTTGGAATAAAACGCAAGAATTAGAAGTCGATGCTGTTCTTTTTAAATTAAAACTACGTTCTGTAAATACCTTACAACTAAAGACAGCCTTGACTATTAACTCAGCATTAGTTAAAGCAGAAGCCTACAATAATTTGGATGAATTAGGAAATATTGTTATACAAAACAAAAATGGCACTATGGTTGCAAAAGATAATTTTGTATTACACCAAAATCAGCCTAATCCATTCCATCGCCTCACTAATATTACATTCACTCTACCCGTCGCTGACGTAGTGACTTTGAGCGTTTTTGACGCAACGGGTAAGCAATTGTATCAACACCGCCAAATGTACTCGGCGGGACAACATTTACATCAAATTAACGCAACGGATATTGCCGCAAAGGGACTACTATTTTACCAAGTAGCCACTAACGGGCAAGTGCAAATGAAAAAGATGATGAAATTGCGATAGAAAGGATGTTAGACATTGGATACTGGATATTGGATAAACCATTAGTTTTCCAAAATCCAAATTCCAATATCCGATATCCTATACCACACGCTAGTAATCGGTTTTTGGGATATGTATGCCCCTTTTCCACTCAAGGAAAGGGGCTTTTTTTATGAGGATAATGAAGGTAATTATTAAGTACTGCTAATATAAAATAGCCTGCTCCGAAGAATTTTGGGGTGAAAGCTACCTGTCATGATTCAAATCGCTTTTGCACGTATTCAGTGTACTTTTACATTTTACATTAAAAACCTTAATAGCTCTACGCTGAGACACACCTAACCTATTCTCTTTTCCTTTCGTCCTAAATTTCTATTTTTGTAAAAAAACAAACCGATGGTATTTAAAATATTATTATGGACCGTCTTGGGCTATTTCTTCATGCGTTTGGTATTTAAACCAAAAGAATTGCAAGACAATTCGCGCGAGCAAATTCAACGGAAGAAGAAAGAACAACACAACGATGAATATGTAGATTACGAAGAAATAGAGTAATGAAACTAAACAAACTACCAATACTCGTCTGCGGACTCACCTTAATCCTTACTTTTTTTCCCAATCGTTCCACGGAAGGTTGCGGCTGGTCGGAGGATACAGGCGGTTATTCTTTTATCAATCCTTTGCTCGTCAACCACGCTGCGCCTTATGCGGCTTACTTCTTAGACTTCGAAGAATTGGATAACCTGATGGGAGAAAAAAAAGACATTCAACCCATTTCCAATATTGATGAATGGTACGATCGGTTTTGCGAAGTTCCCATTAAAGAAGATATTAGAAAACTGATTTATACCAGCCCGCGACAGGATTTTGAATTACTAAAATCTGCCGCACGAAGTGAAAGTATTCCGCTACCTACCCGTCTGAATAAAAATTCTTTTGCACGCCACTTGGAAAGTCATAAGTGTTTAGAGACCATTGATTATCTCATTTTTGCAAAAACTTGTGAGCCACACGTCACTAACAATGGCTCGAATTGGGAAACCCCACAACGGGACGTCGCTACGATGACGAAGTTAATCAAACGCGGCATCAAAGAATTTAAAGACACCAAATCACATTACATTCGCTTGCGTTACGCCTATCAGTTGGTTCGCTTAGCACATTATAGTAAACAGTACGAAGAAACATTGCGCTTGTACGATTGGACAATTCCTAAAATGGATAACGACCCGAGTCTGATTGAATGGTGGATGTTGGGACATAAAGCGGGTGCATTGCAGGGACTGGGGCGTAATGTAGAAGCGGCATATCACTATGCACAGATTTTTCAACACGCGCCAAGTAAGCGACAATCGGCTTTTCGCAGTTTTTCTATCGAAACAGACGCCGAGTGGGCAGCTTGTCTAAACCTTTGCCAAAACGATCACGAACGAGCCACGTTATTCGCTATGCGTGCCAGTGCACATCGTAGTCAAATATTAGAAGAAGTAGAAAAAATATACGACCTCGATCCCACCAATGAAAACCTTGAACTACTCATCATTGCCGAAATTAAACGCCGTGAAGAAGAACTACTCGGTCGCGGTTTTAGCAATGAATACGTGCGCCATGACCGCCGCCATTATCAACGTCCTAATCCCGCAGCGGGGCGACAAATTATTGAATTACAAAAATTTGCCCGTAAACTACGCGAAGAAGAAAAAACGAACGATACTGAATTTTGGCATCTAGCGGAAGGCTACTTGGAGTTTCTAGCAGGTGATTTTTATGCCGCTGATCGCACTTTTAAATTAGTCAGCGAACGGGTCGAAAATGATACTATTAATGAACAACTACAAGCCTTTCGCCTTGCGCTAAGTATTGCTGCGTGGGAGCATGCTGATGATGATACAGAAACCAAAGCCGTTGCCATTATGCGCAGCAGTGACGAATATGACAAATACCGCGATTTCCCAGATTATTTACACGATAAGATGGCACAACTTTACCGTGCCGATGGTCAGGTAGGCAAAGCCTTTTTGTGTCATTATCCACTAGATTTTTTACGTGGAAATCCGCAAGAGGCAATCGTCAATGATTTAATGCAAATTTATAATCAAGCAGAACCAAGTCGCTTCGAGCAGTTTTTATTACAAGAAGACGACCACGAAGCTGCCCGCAATACCATTCTCGATATCCGTGGCACGATGTATCTACAAAATTATCAATTGGAAGCAGCATTAGAAATCTATAAAGACATGGAGCCTTCCAGTTGGGATCAATACTGCCAAACGAATCCATTTCGAGAACACATTAATGATTGTGTGAATTGCAATTTGCAAGATACTGTAGCCTATAATCGAAAAGAGATTATCGAGCGGATTTTAGAAATGGAATATTCTGCCCGTGCCGAGTTAGAGCGCGCTGCTTTATATTATTATCGCATCGGGAATGCCTTTTACAACATGACTTACTTTGGTCATGCTTGGCGCGGATTAGATTATTTTCGGAGTGGCGCGTCCTATAATTCGTGGAATCTAAATGACCAAGATGGTGTTTTTAACTCATCTGGTTTCCCTTACGGAAATAAGGAAATCATGGACGTCGCGCGGGCGTTATCTTATTTTGAACGGGTAAAATACTTGACTACTAACCGGGAATTATTGGCGCGTGCTACTTTCGCGGCTGCCAAATGTGAACAGAAACAGTATTTTATGAGTGATGCTTTTCGCAGACCCGATTACAGCTTCATTCCTGAACCAACGCCTGCCTTTTTCCGCTATCATCAAGAATTTTTGGATGAATTTTCTGATACCCAGTATTATTTAGATGTGATACAAGAATGTAAATATTTTAATTTGTATGCAGTGAGGTAAAAGCAGATGTTGGATGTTGGATGTTGGATGTTGGATGTTGGATGTAAATTAAACCTCCTTCATTGATATAAAAAAGGTGCTGCAATCTACGTTACAGCACCTTTTTTATTAATCTATTTCATGATTAATTATTGGGACTGTACAAAGTTATTATTTGACGCTGATTCTCTATGATTTTTATGATTCAAGCAGGTTGTGAGCGACATAAGACCTACTTGAATCATAAAAATCTGCGTCAAAAACTGTGTCTTTTGCAAAACTTTGTACAGGCCTAATTGGGTGTAAAAAGTCCAAAATCCCCAATCCAACATCCAACATCCTAATTCGGTGCAGCCCGAATTACCGTATTGCGCTGAATCCAACAACCTACTCTAAACGTTTTTCCTTCCGTCAAATTACGCTGAAAAATATCACCGCGACTCGGCATATATTGTCGGTAACGACCAATGAATTTATTCGCTTCTGCCGCTACACTACTATCGATACTTTTCGCCTTTTGCCATGCATCAATCGCTGGCCACACAACAATTTGACTATCCCATCCGCGACCTGGACCACATAATGGGCCACTCGAAGCATATAACCGACCGATTAAAATATAAGGTTCGCCCGAGCTTGGATCGAGTTCAGCAGCTTGTAGTGCGTATTGGCGTGATTTAGAAAAATTCTTGAGGTGTGCGTTATAAATTTTCGCAATGGTCAAAATATATTTTGCCTTGCGCTGAGGATCGCTCGCTTCGTCAGCAGCCTCTTGAAATTTCGCTACTGCACATTCATAATCAGCATTCCGCAAACATTCTGTACCTTGCTTGCCAGGCCCTGGTTCAGGCGCACAATTCGTATTACCTACGCGGATTAACTCCGCAAATTGCGCATCCGTTTCGGAACAACCTGCAAACTTCAAACGACTATATACTTCTACTACTTTTTCACAATCCGTTTGGTTATCCAAAAACTCTTGGTAATATTTTTCTTTGTAATAATCACAATCGTAAAAACCTTTGATTCGCTCAAAAGCGGCAAAACGCTCAGGGATATATTCTTCTATAATCTGCCACTTTTCACATGCCTTACCTTTGCATTCTTCTAATCCTTTTGCCAATCGCATCCGAATCATATTCTCATACTTCTTGACGTCTTCTAATGAAATTTTATCCTCAAAATACATATCTACCAATAACGACGCCGTGGGGTTTAAAACGAAATACTGCATATCTTCCATTCCGTCCATATCCATCGATTTGGTAAACATTTTATACGTATCCATTTTAGTAGAACGATTGGGATATTTATAAAAATAATCAAACGCCTTACGCCCCATTACGTAACCACCTTCAGGATAACACTCATCAATTTTGTCATACATTTCATACACTTGATCAACCAGCTTTGCGCGTTCGGTAGTATCCGTTGTTTGCGAAATATAGTATTCATAAAAACGAATGCCGTCCGCCAAAACGGAGTTACGACGACCATCCGCAGCGGGTGCTACGGCATATACTTTTTGCCACATTTCATAAGCTTGATCCCAATCTCCCGCCCGCATAAAATCGCGGTACAACACGAAATTAGTCTCTGCCTCGTCTGGATTAGGCGCGTCCAAAAAATTAGGACAAGGACTCAATTTGGCTTCCTCCTGATTTTGCATCGAAATAGGTGTGCTATCCACTTCCGTTTCCGTCACTTCTTCAGTCACTTTGGGCGTACAAGATGCCAGCCAAAAAATAAGGCAGCAGAGCAGTAAAAAGTAGTTTTTCATAATAAGCGGTTTGATTAAGAAAGATTTGATGGTAAGCAGATGGACAAAATTGCTCGATTGTTAAATTGTACCAATGTTAATCAATCTACTTGTATCAGATGTAATAAAGTATTTTCGTGGTGTATTAGAGTCCAAGATGATCTTCAATTTCTTCCTTGCGTTGGTTTATCAATTTGCTTCGGGCTATACTTCACCTTCATTTTTTAGTTTACTTATTTTTTCTCCTTTTGATAAAAACGCTCTAGTAATCCATGAAACTCCACCAATATCTTTTCAGATGCATAGGTCGAAGCTTCTACATTACGGTGAATCAGTAAAATCTTTTCCAAATGTTCGGTTGGAAATTTCGCCTTAGCGGATAGCTTTTCCACAAAATCTTCTGATTTAGGTAAAATATGGTAGCGTTCTCGCACATGACTTTGCCACAATTTCATTTGTTGCAAAACGGCTTGACGGTGGTTATTTTTTAAAAAATTTAGTCGCCCAATCGTTTGAATAAATTCGAGTGACGAGTTTTCATTGCGTTGCAAAACAGGAATAATTCGCTGCCGTCGCTTGGCGCGAAAAAGCACGTATAATAGGGCTAGAGCTAAAAGTAGATACCACGCCCAACGCAACGGCAGTTGGGACAAAATATACTTCATCGGGTGTTCTGTAGTCAGCTTCTTCTCTCCTGCCTGATTGTAATCTTGATTATTGCGCCGCGCTACCTCCACATCGACTTGACTAGCATAGTCCAAATAAATATCCCCCGCTGGTAAGTGTTGAAAAACGCCGTTGAAGTAAGCCAGATATTCTTCCCGCAACAAATGAATATTAGTAAAAGCTAGTGGATTACTATGCAAATAAAAATAACCCGCTCCATAAGGAACACGCACAAAATTAGCTAAAGAATCATTTAGAATACCTAAAACCGCAATCGTGTCTTCACACATAAAATTGCCATCTAAATACGCCCATGCCCGCGAGCGCACTTCCTTTTTGTAGCGATATTTTAGTTCGTAACCAGCGGCTTGTTCTAAATCAGGATGCGTGAAATTTACTTGTGCAATCGTATCGTATAGGTAGTCATAATCCGTCCAATCATAGCCATAGTAATCGTCATCTTCCTCATCACAAAACTCAAGTCCCAAATGAACCGCGATTTGATAAGGTAAGCTCTGACTGCTAAGCAAGGCATTGTTTCCCATTTCAACAAACTCTAGCAATTCGCCTGTATCATTATCATTCAAATACATCCCGCTACCAACGAATACATAATTTGCAATCGTCGTCCGCGAATCATCCACGAGCACTTCGTTCAGGCTATCAGTGATTTCAAAAAGTTGCTGTTCAGGAAATAGCTCCCGTAGTAATTGATCGGCGATGTATAGACCGTAGGGATCGATTTTTTCTTTTTCGTAATGTTCTTTCCAATCAAATTTGGAGCGATTTGCTCCGAAGATGATAAACAACAGCAATACCACTAAACCAATACCGCCAAGAACGAGAAATAAGCGTTGGTTATTCATGTGGTGGTTGGTTGATTTTGAATGGAGGTGATAAATTGTTGAAAGGCAGGTTGAATCTGCAGAAAATTAGTCTTATTTAATTCATCCTGACCGTACCAAATTCGTTCGAAAATCTGCGTTGTTTGTTGAAAATTAGTATAAAAATCTGTTCCTGATAATTCACTGAGATAACTTCGATTGGTTTTATCTTTTTTGTATTGAATTAAATTATTGGCACTTAGTTCTTTGATAATCAGTAAATAATACAAGCGAATTGCTAAACTATAGTTTTCTTCTGCAATTGCCTGTTCAATAAAGTCTGGCAGATCTGCTTCCACGATATTTTCTTCGATTTCTTCTAAGCTAATTTCCGACAAGCGACCTTTTTTAATTTTTCGATCGCGCGGCGCATTAACTTCACCCATCAATTTATATAACAAAAATGCAATAATCCCGATGCCCGTAGCAATCAGTAAAAACTTGATAATTGCAACAACGGCAGGATGAGGTTCCCCTAGTTGATAATCTAGTTTTTCCTCTTTTTCTGATTTCTTTTTTGTTCGCTCCTTTTCCAATTCATCCACCAATTCTTTAAATTCCTTTAATTCAGTACGATTCGTAATGTCGCGCCACTGTTGTTCATTATCAATTTCCGTAAGTAAATTTTCTTGTAAATAATCATCCGTTTGTCCAATGCCTTTCGGCAAAGCAACAGCAAGTAAGAATGTAGCAAGTAATATTTTTAGAAAAAACGTTTTCATTAAAATGGAATAGTCATGGACAGCTAGACCACGCCGAAACAATTAATTAAACGATTTAGAAATGAGTATTTTTTGTACTGTTTGAAAAATATAGAAAAAATGGTCAATTCTAAATCTTAAGTGTTTAATTAATTATTTCGGCAATACTAGAAGTACTGTCTGCTAATTTTGTTGGGTAAAGATAAGAAACGCAGGGCATTTGTAGAATTGGTAATATCTCAGCAAATCCACATTTCTTTCTTACCAAACTGTTAAACTCTGCTTGCTGTGGATAGCTAAACGGACATGGATGATAAGGATTCTTTAAATTTGTGGTAGAACCGTACAGCTTTACTGCTTTGGCATAGCCTTCGCAACAATATCTGTATTGAACTTTTAGTTTTTACAAGGACATTCCGTCTTCAGTCTAACAACCTTCCAAATATATTTATACAACTTTTATATATGAAATATCTAATCGGACTTTGTTTATTTTTATTCGCCACCACGACTCAAGCCGGCGGTATAGATTTCTTTCACGGCAGTTGGGAAGAAGCAGTTGCCGAAGCAAAAGCACAAGATAAAATCATCTTTGTAGATGCCTACGCAGAGTGGTGCGGACCATGTAAACGCATGGCAAAAAATGTCTTTACACACGATAAAGTAGGCGAATTTTACAATGCTAATTTTGTTAATTTAAAATTAGATATGGAAAAATCTGAGAATAAATCTTTCCGCCAAAAATATCCTGTTTCTGCTTTTCCAACCTTATTTTACATTGATTATACTGGAGAAATAGTACAAAAAGTAAAAGGAGCGCAGCAAGTTGATGGTTTTATTAATTTGGGCAAAAGTGCGTTGAGCAAAATTGATCGCAGTGGACAGTATGCAGAAGCCTACGAAGCAGGTGATCGCGATTATGAGCTGATTTATAATTACGTGAAAGCGTTAAATAAAGCAGGCAAACCGAGTTTGAAAATTGCAAATGAATATCTGCGAACTCAGGACAATATCGATACACCTGACAATATGAAATTTATTTGGGTCGCTACGAACGAAGCAGATTCGCGTATTTTTAATTTATTAATTGAAAATAAAAAGAAAATTGCCGCGCTGGTGAGTGAAGAAAAAGTGAATCAACAAATCTTAAAAGCTTGTCGGAACACCGCGCAAAACGCGATTGAATATGAAAATGAAGACTTGCTAGAAGAAGCAAAAAAAAAAAAAAAAAAATACTACC
>JBGCES010000093.1:0-2813 GCA_045106545.1 Saprospiraceae bacterium | reverse complement strand
AGTATATTTTTCTACCCTCGCTACGTATTTTGGACGAATCTGAACTTGTAAAAACTTTCGCATTTCAATGATCAGCGTTTGGTGCAGATCGTGAAAGATACTACCTTCTAAATAAGGATTCATTCCAGGAAATGGATTCTTCATAGTTGTTCGATTAACGTTCAGTTTTTTGATTGTTACCAAAAATAACGGATTCTAATCGTAAAAACAAATGCGGATATTTATTAAATTTCAAATTGGCAATAGCCTCCTTTCCTATTGTTTATTTGTGATTTAATGTTTGCAATTGACCAATCTTCGTTAAACTAAAGCCCAATTTATCTATTCCTCAAAAAAAGTTATATCTTAGCATTACCCACCGTCCTTAATTTACGACAAACCACTTTCTTACAGGTTCATTTAACCAGCTTATTCTTACTTTCCTACGTTATTCTAACTATTGACAACTAACAAAAACAGATAAGTAGTTCGACCTATTTAATAGATGTTTGAATGTGTCTAAGTCGCTCAAAATGAATGAGTTGTCTCAATTTGACAATTGCATCATCTTGCTAAGCTACCTATCTGATTTCATTAATATTAGTACGATTCCCAATTTTTGACCATGAACTTACGGCAAGTTTTTTTTTCAACCTTACAGGTATGGATAACCACCTGTTGTTTATCCTCCAACCTATCGGCTCAATGTAGCGAACCTGTATTCGCGGGCAATGATACTTCTTCCTGCAACCTGACGTACGAACTAGTTGGCACGCCTGCGGGGGGCACCTGGTCAGGCTGGTGCGGTTGGTCGAGTGGACCGATTCACATCGCTGATCCTACGGCTGATCGTACGATAGTGAGCGTCCCGCGCTGTGGACCTTACAACTTGATTTACACTGTAGATACGCCCGAATGCTCGGGTTCGGATACGCTCTTAATTCGATTTGACGATCCGAGTTTTCCTACGCAGATTTTTACCAATACCATTACCTTGGATTATGCTCCTGAGGATTGTCCGACCTCGCTTACCAGTGAATGTACAGGTGAGTTGATCATCTCCAACGAGCCGCCTGCCCGCGCTCAGTGGACTTTTCTGACTGAATGGGTCGCTGATAAAACACTGATTTCCTCCGATGTGACGGACTTTACAGTTTGTACTGTTCCCGAAATTAGCTACATCGAAGAACACGAAATCATCACGGGCTTGCTCGTGCGCACACCCGACTCAGTTAATGCCGACAATTATCAAGATGTTATCAATGATTTGGTTTTTAATCCTGATAATAGCCAATCCATTATAAGCTGTATTGCTCCTCCTAGTCCCGAATGTTTCATCGAGACGGAGTTAGATTCATCGATTCGCATTGTTCCCATCGAAATCGGTGGACAGTGGACTTTTAAATTGGAAGATGGAAGCTGTACTCCGCAAACCGATACTACTTTTTTGACCATTAGCGGTAGAGAATATGTATTTTATTCCGAACCAGATACGCTGGAAAGTACGTCTGATTCCAGTACCTTTTTTCTACGCGAAATTGTGGCTGATACGTGGCTACCTACTACCGAAACCATTGAATTGCAACGCATTTGGGAGCCTCAGTGGGATTATGATACGCTAGTTACTTATTACATGCGCACAGAATTTGACGAAAACTGTCTCCGCTGTACCGATGCTGTCTATGATTTTGGTCAGATCACGCCGCCGCCCATCCCCGAATATACTTGTTCGCCGACCAGTTTAGTTTTTATAAATACTACTTCCCAAGCTGTCAGCCTACAGACTTGCCCAGAAGGAGAAATAAATTTCGAGGGCGAGATGTACGCAGTGGGAGAATATGAGGTTTCCAGAACGGACGAATTTGGTTGTACTAGAATAACCAGCCTAATTGTCACTGAATATGAAGTTGAATCAGAGACCTCAATAGTTGAAATTTGCTTTGGCGAGACATATGATTTTAATAATCAAGACCTTACGGAAACGGGTACTTATGTAATGACTTCGATGAATGCTGCGGGTTGTGAATTTAAGACTACCTTGGAGTTGACGGTTGCGGAGAATGCAGATGTTAGTTTAACAGCAATGATTTGCGGAGGTGACACTTACGATTTTGACAATCAAGAGCTAACTGAAACGGGCACTTATGTAATGACTTCGATGAATGCTGTGGGATGCGAATTTGAGACTACCTTGGAGTTGACGGTTGCGGAGAATACCGACCAAAATTTGCATGAAACAATTTGCATAGGCGAAAGCTATAACTTCGATAATCAATTGCTTTCTGAATCGGGTGCTTACACCATGACTTCCATCAATGATACTGGTTGTGAATCCATTACCACTTTAAACTTGCTGGTTGCCACGACTTCCAATCAAGATTCAATGGCTATGATTTGCCTTGGTGAAAGTTTCAGTTTTAATAACGAAGAATTTACGGAGGCAGGTACATACGTAGCGACATCCACGAACGCCGCAGGTTGCGAAATCACGACGACATTAGAGTTGCAAATAGTGGAAAGTGTGGATCGTGCTGAAACGGTGATGATTTGTACGGGTGAATTTTACGATTTTGATAATCAGCAATTGAGCGAAGCGGGTACATACGTAGCGACATCCACGAATGCCGCAGGTTGCGAAATCACGACGACCTTAGAGTTGCAGGTCGTGGAAAGTGTGGATCGCGCTGAAACGGTTA
Source organism: Saprospiraceae bacterium (assembly GCA_045106545.1). GTDB lineage: Bacteria > Bacteroidota > Bacteroidia > Chitinophagales > Saprospiraceae > JBGCES01. The sequence goes on along the minus strand of JBGCES010000093.1, from coordinate 138 downwards.
TGATTTGCACTGGCGAATTTTACGATTTTGATAATCGGCAATTGAGTGAAGCAGGCACTTACGTAGCGACTTCGACGAACGCCGCAGGCTGTGAAATCACAACGACCTTAGAGTTGCAGGTCGTGGAAAATGTGGATC
>JBGCES010000929.1:0-4022 GCA_045106545.1 Saprospiraceae bacterium | reverse complement strand
CGTAATGTCGGGTGTCGGACTGACTACAGCGACACCACTAGCAATCACTTTGACGGGTTTGGATGGAACCATTTTTAGGATCAAATCCAGATCGTGAATCATCAAATCCAAAACAACGGATACATCCGTTCCACGTGGATTGAAGGTAGCTAAACGATGCCCTTCGATAAACATCGGTTGTATAGGCAGATTTTTTAAAGCTAGAAAAGCAGGATTGAAGCGTTCTACATGACCAATTTGTACCTTTACCCCTGCGGACTGCGCCGCCGCTACTATTTGCTGCGCTTCTACTAACGAATTAGCAATGGGTTTCTCGATGAAAACGTGTTTACCGCGTTGAATTGCTGCCAGAGCTAATTCCAAATGAGCAAAGGTAGGTGCTACGATGTCTGCGACATCAATGGCATCCAATAAAGTATCTCGATTGCTAAAAAAGGGAAGGTTGAATTGCGATTGAATTTTTTGAGCGGTCGCGCTATCAGGATCGTGGAAACCGATGATTTGGTAGGTTTCGGAGAGTTGTTGTAAACATTTGAGGTGAATTTTTCCTAAATGCCCAACGCCGAAAATACCGATTTTAAGAGGAGCAGACCGTTTGTTCATACGTGTGTGGTGGATGAAAATAAGTTGAGCACAAATGTAGTAAAAAAAACGATTGACCATTTTAAACGAATAATATCAAAACAGAATCTAATGGCTATTTTAAAAAAAGGAATTTATTACGTATTGCTGGTTACGTTTTCGAGTCTTTTAATCTATATACTAGCGTCCATCATCTTAGCTTATATTCCTGTTAATAAAACGCCCTTGGCGTGTAAGGATTCGACATCTATTTATGTTTCCAGTAATGGAATGCACGTAGATTTGATTTTGCCCAAACGGGCGGTAGCCGCAGAATTACGGAATCAGCTAAAGCTACCACCACAAGCCAAATATGTCTCAATCGGCTGGGGCGACAAAGGTTTTTATCTAGATACACCGACTTGGGCGGAATTGAAATTTTCTACCGCTTGCGAGGCAATGCTCATCAATAGCGAAACGGCGATGCACGTTACCTACTTCACGGGCGAACGTGGAAGCTGGAAAACAGCAGAGGTTTGTGCAGATAATTTAGCGGCGTTAAATCAGTACATCAGTGCTTCTTTTCAAAAAGACGCGAATGGCGCAATTGATGAAATCGAAGGTGCAGGTTATGGAAAAACTGACCGTTTCTACGAAGCAATTGGTAATTATAATGCGATCAAGACCTGTAATATTTGGGCGAATCGCGGTTTAAAAATCGCAGGTGTGCAAACGGGCGTTTGGACGCCATTTGAATTTGGTGTGATGTGGCACTTTCCAGATAAGGTTAAGGGAGAGAAGTAACTTAATACTAGGCTGTTCAAAATGTTGAAACATTTACTACGCATTTTTATAAAACGCGGAGGACGCAAAGGCGCAGAGGTTTTCCGTTTTAACACGCATACAGCTTGATTTTTAAGGACGCGGAGCATTTTTTCTTGCGAAAAAAGTCAAGCAGAATACGCAGAAAATGTAGCGTGTGAATTTTGCTTTGAATTCATCATTTTGAACCGCCTAAATTGCTCACTATGAAGGAATTATCACAATTTTTTAATTGAACAATCTTACCAATCTACTTAGTCAACTTCTCCAAAACAATCGGCATCCCCAGCGTCGCTTTCTCGGCAATCACCTCCAAATTTTTCAATTGACTCAATTCATAATTGATCGTCGGTTTAGGATCGACGTAATAAATTGGAATACCCTGCGGCGCATAATCAACCAGACTCGCAGCGGGATAGACTTGCATACTCGTACCGATAATGATGGTAATATCCGCGTTTAATAATTCCCGCGCAGCGACTTCAAGCATCGGCACCATTTCGCCAAACCATACGATGTGCGGACGCAATTGCGAACCCAATTCACACTTGTCTCCCAATGCAATATCGCCTTCGCATGGATAAACTTTATCCTCATGTACACTCGAACGCATCTTACGCAACTCGCCGTGTAAGTGGATAATATTGGAACTACCCGCACGTTCGTGGAGGTCATCTACGTTTTGAGTAACGATAACGACTTGATACTCTTTTTCTAGTTCTTTTAATGCGAAATGGGCGGCATTGGGTTGGACTTCGTCTAGCTGTCGGCGGCGTTCGTTATAAAAATTTAATACCAATTCGCGATTTTTGGCCCAACCTTCAGGAGAGGCGACTTCCATCACATCGTGTCCTTCCCAGAGTCCGCCCGCATCACGGAAGGTATTGATTCCACTTTCGGCGCTGACACCGGCACCAGTTAGTACGACTATTTTTTTCATGTAATTTATTTATGCAGAATTACGTACTAGAAATTGAGCTAGCAAAGCGTTATATTTCGACGCAGATTTATTATGATTATTATGATTTAAGTAGGTCGTGAGCGACGTATTATATACGATTTTTCTACATGTAAAATCCTTTGCATTAGCATTTAAGTCATTCTAAAACCTTTGTATAATTAAGTAGTTAACCTAAAATAATCGACACATTTTGTAACGGTCTCTTTTGGCACTATACATCGTTAAAAAGCCTCGTTGTAAAAAGACTACGACTACGTTTTTTTCCTTGTCTAGCACAAAAATAGCCTCAGTCAAAAATGACGATTATTTCACGTTAACTACTTATAAAAATTATCCAAATGTAATTAAAATCACCAATCTTCATAATTAGCATCCAAACTAGATTTATGCTCGTTAGTGAATACACGGCGTTTGATTTGTATTTCTTCTCCAAAATTAATAACTAGTCCTACTTCAATCTTGGTCGCTTTCAGATAATTCACCAATTGTACTTCATGTTTCTCGTGCATCTCTTTTACTGCTTTTAATTCAATAATCACTACATCATTAACGGCTAAATCTGCGCGAAAATCTCCTACTTGTTCACCTTCAAAATATACTTGAATTGGTAATTGCTGAATGGTATTTTTAATTCCTATTTTTCTCAGTCTAATCGCGAGTGCCTTTTCGTAAACTGATTCTAGAAAACCATAACCCAAAGTGTTATAAACGTGGTATGCCTCTTTAATAATTTGACCCGTTAGATCGGAATGTTTGAAATTAGAAAAATTGCTCATCATAGTAAGTTTATCAATAAAAAAATAGAATTGTTATGCAATTATAACAATTCTATTTCTAATTTAATAACCTGATAATCAGTCATTTAATTTCCAAGCCGCTCACGACCTACTTAAATCATAAAAATCATAACGAATCTGCGTCAAAAAAAACACTCTTAATTCTGATTTATCTGATTTTCTTGTTATTCAAGACGAATATGAATAATAAGAAACCTGCGTCAAAAAACCACCTTCCGACTTTCCCCCGTATCCAATCGCCGCACCACATAAATCCCTTTCGGCAAATTCCCAACAGGCATTTCCACCCGCTGCTCACCCTTAAATAACGGTGTCGCCATTCTATTTACTAAACGTCCACTGAGCTCAAATAATACGATATCCGTCTGACCACTTGTCGAATTATTGAAATTCAATTGAACACTCGCTGCACTCGGCCGAGCAGAAAAATCAGCATTAGTACGCTGCAAACTTTCACTCCCGTCTGTAACGACGCCCGTGTAGGGTAAATTCAATAAAATCGAATTATTTCCATTATCAAAATCAGCAGGAAATTGCTCAAACACGCTGAAGTAGCGGAACGTAGGTTGATTGCTCAACACAAAAGTTTGAATTTCTAAAATAGCCTCTTCGCCTGGTTCTAAGCGTTCGATGTCCCAATTGCCAGTCCAATTATAAAAAACACCATGCGTGACAGATTCGATACCTGTAGCGGTCAGGGTTTGGTAATCAATAAAAGGTGCATTGATGCGAATATCTTCCGCAGCTACACCACCTTCGTTTCTCGCAATTAGCGTAAAAGTAAGAAAATCATAAATCGGTAAATCGGGACGGTCTGCGCTGATTTTTAACACCAACTCTGGTGGATCAAGATCGCCATTGGCCGCTTCAGAAAGTTCGCC
>JBGCES010000928.1:0-5676 GCA_045106545.1 Saprospiraceae bacterium | reverse complement strand
AGTCCCCGAGACAAGCGTCGGGGCAGGCGGCGTATCAACAATTCTCCTTCTTTCAAACGACACTTAGCGAAGCGATCTCACGACCGAAGGAAGTAAACTGAGAAAAACTATACACTGTCCAGCTTGAGTAACTTATTCTTTAATCATTAATTAGGCAAAAATGAGTACAGGTGATTTTGAAAAACGAACTTGTAATAAGGTATTGATATTCAATCACTTATCAAGTCTCTCCTCTATCAGATTTATCAGCCTGCTCCGAAGTATTTCGGAGGTCTCTTTCCTGTCCTCTCACATACTCGGTTTACAATGACTTAAAGTTATCACCTTGCTCGAAAAAAGCCCATCTGCCAAGGTTTCCAACGATTAGGAACAAGCTGATAATGCATTTTAGTTTTATGTTCGGTGCGCAAAAAGACCAATCCGCAAGAAAATAGATCAATCGTTAAGGTTACTTTGGGATGTTGCTGAACTTGCTGCCAAGCAGCTTCCATTTCCTTTGACCAGTGGATGTCGTCAAACACAAAAATGCTATTTTCATGCGCATATTGTAGGCAAGTTTCAAAGTATTCAACGGTAGGTTTTAGGCGATGATTACCATCGATAAAAACGTAATCTAGTCCTTCTAAATCTTGTAAAGCTGGAATTAAGGTTTCAGAAAAAGTTCCTATTCTTAAATCAATAGGATAAGCTGAAAAGTGTGCAAAATTCTGCTGCGCAATACTCGCGATCTGTGGACATCCTTCTAAAGTAATTAACTTGCCATTCGTACCCAATCCTGCTGCCTGATACAAACTCGATACACCGACCGATGTTCCCAATTCTAAACTGCGTAAAGGTTGATATTTATTAATAACTTTAAATAATACTCGACAGAAAAAAGGACTGCTGACGGAGTAGCTGGTAATTTGGCGAATGCTGCGCTGATTACTATCATTTACTCTTGAGCCTGCACCGTGATCGGTTATGGTCAGCTTATTGTGATTCTTTAACAATCCTTGGCGTAGCTTTTCCAATGGAGAAAAGGCGTAGTAAATCCGCCGATCATCCAATATTTCCGCCGCAAATTCAAAAATAAACGGTGAATGCAACCGATAACTCGTCTGAGCGCGCCAAAAAAAGCGTAAAAAACGCAGTAAGAATTGTAACTTTTGTACCAAATGTCGGTAGGATTGTGAGTTGAGCGATTGTTTCAATTTGCAAAATTTCCAAGCAAATCGTTAAACCATATTAAACAAGCGTTAAAAGTAGTAAACGCCAAAAATAGAATAAGCAGTTGAAAAGTTGAGTAAAAGTAGAATAAATGTTGTGCAAAAGTTGCCACAATAAGAATTGAAGCATTTTATCTATCACACTTTTCAACCATATTTACACCTTTACATTTCCATTTTATGAAAAAACTAACTTTTTTAATTATCACCTTGCTCTCTATTGGTCAATTATCATTCGCTCAGTCCTATGACACTTCTGCGGGTATCCGTTTTGGAAGCCAATGGGGATTGACGGTTAACCAACGGGTCGCTAAGAAAGTGACCATTGAAGGTATTTTACAAGCAGGCGGTAAGACGGATTTAACTAATCTAACGGTTTTAGCAAAAAAGCACATGCCTGTTTTAACCAAACGCTTTAATATTTACTATGGCGCAGGTTTGCAAGGCGGTTGGTATGATAATATTGACATTGAAGCAGGCAATCCTTTTGGCGTGGCATTTATAGGTGGTGCAGAGTTTACTTTTGCACGTTTAAACGTTTCCTGGGACATCAAACCAGCACTGAATCTAACGGGCGGAACGCGTAATTTCTATACCCAAACAGGAATCTCTGTTCGTTATGTGATTAATAAGAAAGAGATTTTTAATCGCAATAATAACAAAAAGAAGAAAGGGAAGAAAAATAAAGACGGGTTTAACTGGAAGGTGTGGGAGAAGAATTAACAGAGTTGGTAGTAACGAGTTGATAGTTTGTAGTTGCCCTATAAACTTGAACATTGAAGTATTACTAAACCAAATGCATGAGCATTTCAGTTTATCGCACAAAAAAAGCGAAGTTTCGATGATGAAACTTCGCTTTTTTTATGCGTTGGCGCAGCGTCTCTGACCTGTATCTTCTTTTAAAGAAAAAAATAAGCAGACACTACACTAACTGCTACAACCACCTACCCTTGCTTCGTTTCCGACCTGGGGGAATTCAGAGGGAGCTAGCCATGTAATGCCTGCGGGCGCAAAAGTAGAACATTTTTTGAAACTAGCAAATTAAATTTACGGTGGACGGCAGACGGCAGACGGCAGACGGTGGTTAAGTGGTTGTTTTTCAGCTAATTAGTAAGCGAAAAATTAGTGGAATTTATTTTTTTAACTAAAAAGATCATCTCGAAAATATCACGTATTGAATCAACATTAGACTTGTTCGTAAATAATTTTTATCAATATCAGAGTGTTCAAAAGTGGTTCAAAAGTGGTTCAAAAATAGTATAAACGTGGTTTAAAAGTCGTCAAAACTAGACGCAGGACAACTTTTGAACGATATTACACGACTTTTACACTTTTCTAATACGCTATTTTTATTTCAAAACAAGTCTATCAATGACTTAATCAACTAATTCAACTCTATTTCAAAATGTCCAGCTCAAACCATTAATAAAACTATAAGTCGTGGTCGGAACGCCTTCGGTAACTTCGTTGAGTCGGCTATCGACTTGCAAGTTGAAACGAGAATTTAACGCCAGCCGCTCCGTTATCTTTATAGAAAGACTCGTTTGCGAAGCGATACGCACAGTTGATAGATCGGTGAGTAAAGGTTGAAAATAAGTCGTATTAGAAAGCACCATGCCATTTTTAAATTCATAATTCGCTGCTAAGTAATTACTTAAACGATGATCGCGATAAATCAAACTGGTATCCCGAATCGCTTCGTATTGATACATATATGCAACGCCTAAATAAATACTTCCCTGCTTTTGTTTTAAAATTTCAAACCGCACGCCCGTCCCTAACAATCCGCGTAATTGTAGCTGCAATTTCTCATTATACTGAATCTGTCCAAATGCCTCCATCGTCATGCGTTCTCGCAGCGGACGATTCCACCTCAAATGCTGAAATCCGCTATTGATAAACGAAGTTCCATCCGCCTGAATGACTTGATAATTGGACAATGAAATCCAACGGTTACGTCCCTGCAAATAGTCAATTTGCGCATTTCCCGAAAAACTTAGTACTGTACTCGTATTTTTATTCAAATTAAAACCTAAATTGAAATTCCCAAACCAGCCCGTCGTATCTATATTCAACTGCTTGCGCTTGGTTTCGATATTTACAATTTGACTAAAAGAAGAAGCTGCCCAAAATAAAGCGCAGCACAAGCAAAAAAAGACTTTATTATTCATATACAAAGATTGAAAATTCACGCTAACCAGTTTCACAAACACTCAACTAAGGAACGACGAAATAATTAAATGAGCAGTTAAAGGAAGTTAAGGTGGTTTCTAAGAAGGCGGTAAAAACGTAGCATAACGGGTTACGCCTAGTTTTTACCAACGCAGTTAGAAGCCGCCAGAACGAGTTTAAGTGTTTAATTAATTACTTCGTCGTTCCTAAAAACTTCAGACATCCTTTTTTTCCATTTAACGAGCTATATTGCAACTCGTCGATAATAAATTGAACAAACCATAATTTTATAGCAAATTTGAATGGCTAAGTCTCTTTGCCAATAGCATCTTAATTTCAATTTATGAATCGCTTACTTAATAAACGTTTTTTCGGAATTGCAATGTGGGAATACCTAATAGTGGCTGCTATTTACACCTTATTTGCCGTCATATATCATCTAGCTATTTGGATAAGTAGCATACCGCATTACGATACGATGCCCTGGGATAAGTTGTTTAGTTTCACGTCGTTTATGGACGCTGCTGGTTTATGCTATATTCTTACGTTGTTGACGACTATCCCGATTTGGTGGCTTATTTTTCGATATTGGAAAAGCAAACCATTAAAGAAAAAACTGCTCGCCCATGTTTTCTTATTGCCCCTATTTATAGTCATTTCGCAGGAATCATACCGCTTTATTTGCAATATTATTGGTTGGACTTATCTCGATGGCTACGGTCGAGTTTGGGATATTTATATTCCTAGCTTATTGTACATTTTGCAATTTGGTATTTTCCACGCTTATACTTACTACCACGATAATCAGCGTAATTTAAAACTTAAAGCCACGCTGAGTGAAGCCGCGCTGCGTAGTGAATTATCCGCCATCAAGGCGCAATTGAACCCACACTTTTTATATAATGTCTTCAATACTATCAGCGCATCCGTACCACCTGAACAAGAACGCACCCGCGAAATGATTGCCGAATTATCAGACTTGTTTCGCTACCAATTAAAAGCATCGCAGACTGATGAAGTTCCATTGCACGAAGAATTAAGTTTTGTAAAAAAATACCTTGATTTGGAAAAGGCGCGCTTTGAGGAACGTTTACAAATTAAGATCAATGTACCCAAGCATTTGCAAGAACGATTAGTCCCGCCGATGCTGTTGCAGCCACTAGTAGAAAACTCCGTCAAACATGGCATTTCGCCACTCATAGAAGGCGGTGAAGTGAGTATAGACATCAAAGAGCAAAACGATGGACAATTGATGTTTCTAATTCGCGATACTGGCGTAGGTGTTACAGACAAAACCAAGCTGTTTGGAAAAGGCGTTGGATTGACGAATACCAAACTACGGCTCGAAAAGCAGTACGGTAGTATATTAAAAATTAGCGATAATTTACCGCAAGGATTACGAATCGAATTTGCCCTGTAGAGACGTTTGAAAAAACGTCAAATCGCCCTCTGACTCCTGACTCCTGACTCCTAAATTATGCAAAAAGTAATCATCATCGACGACGAATCCGCAGGGCGGAAACTCATCAAGCAGTACCTCTCAGACTTTTCAGATTTCATTCTCGTGGGCGAAGCTAATAATGGCGTAGATGCCATCAAAATAATCAATGAATTTCAGCCCGATTTGATTTTTCTGGATATTCAAATGCCTGGCATGACAGGTTTTGAAGTGCTGTCTCATCTCGTAGAAATCCCCCAGATCATCTTCTCCACTGCCTACGATCAATACGCCATCAAAGCCTTCGAAGTACACGCCATTGACTACCTGCTCAAACCTTATACCAAGGGACGTTTCCAAAAAGCGATCGAACGCGTCCAACAAACAGAAGTTAAACAAAATCTCCAACCATTAGCGACCGATCTCATCATGGAAAGACAGGATTACCCCGAACGCATCCTCGTCTCCGCTGGTCGCAAACTCATCACTATCGCCACCGATTCCATCATCCGCATAGAAGCCGATGGCGACTACTCCAAACTCGTCACGACCGACGATACGCACCTCAGTAGCTACGGCATTTCTAAGTTAGAAAACAAACTCAATCCGCAGCATTTTCTGCGCGTTCATCGCTCCAGTATTATCAATATGACTTACGTCGAAAGTGTTTATAAACAGACCAGTAGCTACGATGTGGTGATGAAAAATGGCGACGTAGTCAGGGTGAGTCGAGGGTATATGGATCGGATTAAGGATTTGATGGTGTGATTATAAGCATCAATATTTAAAAGTAAATTAATCAATTTCACTCAACCAATCCGCATGACGTTTGGTCGCTTCAGCAGCCCATTTCTGCGG
>JBGCES010000927.1:0-16920 GCA_045106545.1 Saprospiraceae bacterium | reverse complement strand
CCTCTACTTTGCCCTCCCCTATGACGCGACTATAGCCCGTTCCAACGGGATCGACAAAAACCAAGTCCGTCAGATCTAAGATCCCTTTTTCGTTATTGACCAAATCATAAGGCGCAGCCCCATCATCTTCTTTCGCATCGGAATTCACCTTCACCACTTCGGGTCCGAGCAGTCCCATGTGCAACCACATCGAAGCAGAACCTGGACCGCCATTAAAAACAAAAGTAACAGGACGTTTTTTGGAATCTCCGTTTCCTTCCTGCACATAGGCAACCGACCAAATGGAAGCAACCGTCGCGTTATTTTTATTTTTCAAATAAGTTTCGGAAGCGACAGCCCGATAGTTAATGGTTTTTCCACCGTTGATGATTTGGTGATTGGTCGTAAAGGTTTTTGGTGGAGCGATTGTGGTGTTTTTTCTATGGTTTTCTTGGGCGGATATTGAAATGAAGCAGATTAAGAAAAAGAGGAGGAAGGTTATTTTTTTTAAATGTGGCATGAGTACAGGTTTAGTGAATGGTTGGATACTAAATAAAATAGCTCTCTCATCATCTCTGGGATGTGTCTATTGAATCAAAAATAAGCTCAGTAGTAGATTCCAGTTATAGTTGGAATGATTTCCATACCAATAAATAGAAACGAATAAAGCACACCAACTACATAGAAAAACCATCTTAAAGTAACCCGTGGAAAATATAGACACAATTCCATTAATGACTCTGAAGGAATCAAACTTCATACTAGTTCAACTCCTTCAGAGTTACAAAATACATGTCAGAGAACCGTGGGTTCCACCCACGGCTATTCATAGTTTATCTACTTCGTAGATTTTTTAAGTTGTTGACTTTCGTCGGAAAGACATTAATTACTATTTCATAATCAATGCTACTTCTCCCCCTTCACCGTCGGATACTCCACCCCCAACTGCTCCAAATAGCTATCATACTTCTTCTCGTCATAATAAAACGGCTCCAACTGCGGACGGAATTCCTCCATGATTTCTTTATTCAAATACACCGCAGGCGTGTCCTTATCCGTTACCATCGGCGTATATTTTTCCTTCATACCTTGTTCTTCGCGGAAGTATTTCCAAGCGGCATCCACCAATTCGGGTTGCGTTAGAAAGTCGATTAGCGTCATCGCTTCTACCTCTGCGCCTGCGACTACGCCTTTATGTGCAATCGGCGTTGCCATCGCTACGGCATTCGACCAGTGGTGTCCTTGCAGACCAGGAATATTGGACGGATAGCGTAGCGTAACGGTCGGTAATTTCCATGAAATATCGCCGATATCATCCGAGCCGCCACTAATCGGACGCGAAACAGGTAGCGTAATTGTATCTAATTCAACCGCCAAACCGTTGGTATCGCGCGGTGAGTTGACTTCGCGTTGTAAGGCTTGCGCCAACACTTGATCGTCCTCCGACCATTCGGGTAAACCGACCGTTTTGATGTTGTCGTACATCGTTTCAGCAATAACTTGATTGAAGTGACGCGGCCAAGCTGAACCCAAAACTTTACTTGACATTTTGGTATTCGTCATCAAAGCTGCGCCTTCCGCGATTTTATTGGCGCGGTCATAGACTTCCATAATTTTTGGATAAGTCACGTGACGGAAATAGTACCAAATCGACGCTTTGGACGGTACGACATTGGGTTGATCGCCGCCATTATTAATAATCGAATGCGAACGATGCAAAGGGTCTAAATGTTCCCGCTGATATTGCCAGCCGATATTCATCAATTCCACCGCATCCGCTGCCGACCGCCCGCGCCACGGCGAACCCGCCGCGTGCGCTGCTTCGCCCTCGAAGGTATATTCTACCGAAATTAAACCCGTTCCACGCGACTGTCCATAACTGACATTCATGTTGTTACCAACGTGCGTAAAAATGGAAATATCGACTTCATCAAAATAACCATCACGCGTAAAATAGGCTTTCGTACCTACTAATTCTTCCGCTACACCAGGCCAAACGATCAGCGTACCGGGCATCTTTTCGCGTTCCATGATTTCCTTTACGGCAAGTACCGCCACGATATTTAGGGGCGAACCAGAATTATGTCCTTCGCCATGTCCGGGTGCGCCATCTACGATGGGATCGTGGTACGCAATACCTGGTTTTTGCGATGCTTTGGGAATACAGTCCAAGTCACTACCCAGTGCAATCACGGGTTTGCCACTTCCCCACTTTGCCCACCAAGCCGTTTCGATACCCGAAATACCGTGCTCGACCGTAAAGCCATTTTCTTTTAAAATATCGGTCAAATATTTCGACGTTTCTTTTTCTTGAAATCCTAATTCACTGAAACTGAATACTTTATCGACCATCACCTGCGCCATTTTAGCGTTGTCCTGTACTTTTTGGCGGACTTCGGATTTGAGCGTTTCGATTTGTTGTGGGGTGTAAAGTGGTGCTTGCGCGTTTAAAAAAGTCGTCGCAAACAAGGCGAGTAAGAGGAGTGTTTTTTTCATCGTAAAACAATTAAGTGTTTGTATAAAAATTATTCAAATATAGACCTCGATAAAATAAATTTTGTAATTTTTAAATGGTGTTTTTCTGTATGATTTAGAAAATCATAGAAAAAAACATCAATTAAAAATTCCACAGCTAAATTTAGTTTTATCGTCAATAATATATTATAAAAGTAACATAAAAGTCGGAGTTTACGCAAAAGAATATCATCCGTCAAACAACAAATAGAGGATAATATACCTTTTAGGAATCACTGTTAACTTTTCAAAACCGATTTTTCCAAAAATATTTAATTCCAATGATGAAATCCATTTTTACATTTATTCTACTGTTCAACCTTTCCTTCGCCTTTGCGCAAAGCGGAGAAGAAATGACGCTACTCAGCACCATTGCCCCGACTGATTTAGGAACGGATCGCCCTGCGCCTTACAATGACGTTTGGGGCTATACCGACTGTGACGGCAACGAATATGCCCTACTCGGTTCAGCGACCAATGTGCATTTTATTGACTTACGTGATCCTGCCAATCCTAGTGAAATTGCACGTTTTGCGGGGGGCGAAACGACCACTTGGCGTGATATAAAAACCTACAAGGACGTGGCTTACGCCGTGTCAGATAATACCTCCGAAGGGCTGATGGTCTTTGATTTGAGCGATTTGCCCAATAGCGTGACGCAAGTGGGGCAATTTACGGATGTCTTCATCAAAGCGCACAACATTTACATCGACGAAGCGCAAGGCAGGTTGTACGTAGTCGGGACAGGCGTAGAAAGAGATGGCGTGATTATTTACGACTTGACTTGTAATCCGACTCAACCCGAATTACTGGCTAGTATTTCCACTTTACCAGAAGGTTATATCCATGATATTTATGTGCGTGATAATATTGCTTATGCTTCGCATGGTTTCTCAGGTTTTGCGGTTTGGGATTTTAATGATGTGAATAATCCCATCAAATTAGCGACTTTAGAGACGGGCGGTTACAATCACTCTAGTTGGGTAACTGATGATGGTCAATACGCCGTTTTTGCAGAAGAAATTCCACGGGGTGAGCCGCTAGGAATTGTGGATTTGAGTGAAATGATGAATGGTGATATCGAAACGGTAAAGGAATTTGCTTTTCCATTACTCGCTCCTGAATTTACGGACGCGACACCGCATAATCCCTACATTCGAGGCAATCATATTGTGAGTTCTTTTTACGAAGATGGCATCCATATTTACGACATTAGCGACCCGCTGAATCCAGTGGGTGTAGCGTATTATGATACTTATCCCGACAATGAATCTTACGCGGGTTACAATGGAAATTGGGGCGCGTATCCTTACTTACCGTCGGGTAATATTTTAGCATCAGATCGACAGTATGGACTATTTGTTTTAAGCGCAGATAACGTAAATTTTTCAGATGTAACGCCGTTTAATCAAGTAGATGTGCAAACCAATTTGGTCGATACTACTGCTTGTATCGAAGAGCCTGTTTTATTAGCTAGCGTCGCTGAATTTGATAGCTATCAATGGCTGTTTGAAGGAGATCCGATTGATGGAGCGACGGAGGCGACTTTTATGGCAACGGGTTCAGGTTCGTATGCATTAGAAGTGACGAAGGGGAATTGTAGTGGGTTGTCGTGTGAGGTTGTGGTAGGACGTTATGCGGTGCCAGCGGATTTGAATTTGGCATTTGATGACAATGATAACTTAATTTTCCCAGCAGGTGTGAGTGATTTTCAGTGGTATCGAGACGGTGAATTAGTAGAAGGAGCAACGGAAAGTAGTTTTCTACCAGTCAATGGAAGAGCATTTTTTGCGACTGCGAGAGATGCAAATGGTTGTCTGATTACTTCATTAGAAATCATTGACGTATCAAATACGGAAAATTTCACGGATAATACGACCATTAAGCTATATCCAACTATTGTCCATAATGAAGTAACGGTACAAATTGACAACGAGCTGAGTAATGAATATCAATTACAAATCTTCAATGTCAGCGGTCAATTGATGCAACAGCAAACGGTAGTTAACGGTAGAACCTTCCTTTCTACAGAACAGCTCACTGTAGGTATCTATTTTGTCCATATTTTCAATGAAAATGGGCGCGTAGTAGAGCGCATTATCAAGCAATAAGCCAAATGTAAATCATCTCGAATTTATGCATAAATTCGAGATGATTTCTATTTTTCAAATTAGGCTTGTACAAAGTTTTGCAAAAGACACAGTTTTTGACGCAGATAAACGCAGATTTTTATGATTCAAGTAGGTCTTATGTCACTCACGACCTGCTTGAATCATAACTTGTTCCGTAGCATTACGGAAAAAATCATAGAGAATCAGCGTCAAATAAAAACTTTGTACAGTCTTGTTTTCAAATCGGTAAACAGTAAACGATAGCTTTATCCAACACCACTTGCTTTCTTGTGTACCTCTGGTTGAATCACTGTGCAACGCCACTCGCTACCGCTTACCATTTTACCGAATTCAAATTGTCTGGTAAATATTTACTAGAGGACAGAAGACAGATCATTTCATTGACAGAGGACAGATAAGCGCATTATTTTTTAACAAAAACTGTTATTTCTATCCCCTAATCATCTGTTTTCTGTCCTCTGTCAGTCCCGAAGTATTTCGGGACGGTCTGACCTCTAAATAGTTACATTGTCAGATTAATAGGCGCCGACGAGTTGTACTTCCGTCGCTGGTTTCAATAAGTCTAATCCTTGTTGATTAGTCGCCTCCATTTGTTTGCGTAAGCCAATGATTTTTCCAATTACATTCACAGGAAATGCCAACTCAGTCGTAAACGTCTGCGTCACTAAGGTGCCATTCGCTTGCGTCGTTAAGTCATAAACAAAGTGTGATTGCGCTTTGAATGGTACTTCTACATTACACTGAAATTTTAAATGCTCGTTATTTCCCATTTCCATTAAAGTCATCGAACCTTTGCTCTTCTCCGCATCGCCTTCCCAGTGAAAAGTTGCGCCTATTTCACCATCCGTTCCCGTTACTGAAGTATGTTGTCCAGGATCTTGTACCTTAAAAGGTGACCAATCTGGGTAGCGTTCGAGCAATCGCAATTGGTCGTAAACAGTCGCTTGGTCGGCGGCAATCAATTTGGTTAATTTGATGGTTACGTGTTTTTCAGCGGTAGCGGCTAATGCTACTAAAGCGATAATTAAAACGGCTGCGATGATGAAAATTACATTTGTGATAGTCATGATAAGATGTTTTAAAGATTGGTTCTTTGAAAATTTCGTAATTGGTGTCAGTCAAAAATTTTTCCAACGCTACCCTACGGTCGCTTTTGTAAATAATTTTATGTCTGACCACGAAATTTATCAAAGAACGAAAAGATTTACAATATTGAATTCACTACCATGACGATTGAGGTGGAGGAAATAGGACAAAGGGTAGGACTTTTTTTATTTTTTTTGAAAATAAAATTTCAACCTCTTCATAAACAATTGATAATCAAATATTTAACTTGATATATTTTTTTTGAAAAACTTTTAAAGAATAAGTATTTATTCCTGTATAAATTAAGTTTCCGTTGATTTGCTACGCCGTAGATTTCTTCTACGGCGTAGCTTATCATTAAAATCTACGCCGTAGCTTTCCGCTACCGCGTAGAAATAGGACAAAAAAAATAGCAGCATTCCGAATAGAATACTGCTATCTAAATATAATTGATTTTTCGTTTTATAATTTGACGCCCTGCACTGCAATTACTTCATCTCCCGTCTGTAATCTAAAGGTGTAAACGCCTCGTAATAATCCGCTTGGCACTTGCCACTGCGCAATTCCGCGTGGGTTTCCACCATTATTTTTCATAACCGTCGCGACTACATTTCCACTAATATCAATCACATCCAAAACGAATGTGCTTGCGCGTTGGAGTTCGTATTGAAAATTTACTTCATCGGTAAAAAAGCCTGGAAAGGCTTTCAATTGAGAAGCTGCTTCGCTTGGTGTATTCGTAAAGCGTTCGCGGATCGTCAGGTGTTGGTTAACCGCGACATTTTTGAGTGTTTGCGTTTTTCCACCAATCCACTTTACGGTCACCTCCACCTCGGTCGCATCCGCTAGTCCAAAGTGAGCAATCGTACTATTTTGTGATAAATGACTCGAACCGCCGTCAATTTCTCGAATTTGCGTTTTACCATTTGCAGTTACTTCTACGCGCGAGCTAATGCCATTCGCCTCGGAGCGAATACCTTCTAAATCAATTTTTAGCCAATTATTGCCGTTTCGCTCGGAGCGATTTTCGTACATCAGACAAGTTGGATAGCGCAAATCGTTACTCGGATCGCGCGGAAATTGATTGACAACAAACAAGTCTAAATCACCATCGTTATCATAATCAAAAACGACTGACCCGCGCGCGATTTGCTCATCGTCCAAACGTTGTTCCTGCGAGGTTTCTTTAAAAATTCCGTCCTCATTTTCATAAAAGAAATTAGGATTTAAGCGAATCGTTGGATTCAACGCACCATTGGCGACAAATAAATCTTCATCACCATCATTGTCAAAATCAAAAAAGTTCGCGCCCCAACTAATTGGAATTCCTTGATAATCAGGATGTTCGATCTGTTGTCGAGCTAGTCCGTAGGTGAGCGTTTTTTGAATAAAATCATCATTTGCCGCGCCGCCGTTAATCGTTAGTAAAGAAGTACTCAGATTGGTGGTAAAGTAATCCATGTAGCCGTCGAAGTTGACGTCAGATTTAGCAACGCCCATCGCATTCATACCATAATTCATGGCAACATTGAGCGAGCGATCCAGTAATTTAGTGCGTGGAAATTCATTGCGCAGCATTCGATTCGGCGTTTTTTTAAATCCAAAATCGTTAACGATGTATAAATCCACGTCGCGGTCGTTGTCATAATCGGTAAATACACCTTGAAAGCCGAAGCCATCGTGTTCCATCCCATAAATATGACTTGCTTCAATAAAATACTCGCCATTTACATTTAGAAAGATAAAATCAGTCGCTGCGCGAAAAGAGTTACTAATCGTACTTTCGTTAAAAATATTCACACCGCGTAATGGATTAGAGTAGTAATTGGCAATAAATAAATCGGGATAGCCATCGGCATTCAAATCACCAAAAGTGGGTGCCTGACTGTTAGATGTAAATTCCTCCAATCCCCATTTTTCGGTCGCATCCGTAAATGTGCCATCGCCATTGTTCAAATAAAGCAAATTCGGCGCAAGCGTACGCAGACCATCCAGTGCATACATCGTCGTAATCAATAAATCCTTATCGCCATCTTTATCCACGTCCGCTGCTGAAACGCCCTGCGTGTAGTACTCGCTCGTCCGCGGAAAACCGCCCGCTTTATAAAATTCATTTTTAAACGTACCATCACCTAAGTTACGGTACAGTTTTCCATCCACTGAACCACCCGTGACGTACAGATCTTCGAGTCCATCGTTATTGTAATCAATGACCGCTGCGCCACCACCAAAAGTGGCTAAATCAACGTGGAAGGAATGACCTACGCCCGCTAGGAAAGAGACATCTACAAAGTCGCTCTGGGCATAAGTTATTGAATAGCAAATTAATATAAATAAAGTAAATTTAATTTTCACCATAGCTTGATTTTAAACGCATAACCAATTAAGTAACGATAAAACAATTACTCCATCATTTGGACGGTTTCCTTTGCCCCCATTTTCCTTCTAAAATCAGTCCCCGAGACAAACGTCGGGGCAGGCGGCGTATCAACAATACTCCTTCTTTTAAAAGAAAACTGGGAACAAATTTAATTCGTCTAAATTGATGTACTCATTATTTCATCGTTACTAAACAAAATAGAGTAGCTCACAGATAGCTGCGAACCACTCCATTGTTTTTATAAAACGTAAACCAAAGTTGCGAAGTAAAATGTTCGCTGTTCGTTATTCTAAAAACCCGGATTCTGTGTAAGATTCGGGTTCAAATCTATTTCTTTCTGGGGTATCGGCCATAAGTTATGCTTACTTGGATCGAATACGCGAGCATCACGTGATTCGCCGAATAAAGTCGCATCTGGAACTTTCTCCTTTGCCATATCCCAACGGACTAAATCAAAGTAGCGCGTACCTTCCCATGGAAATTCAACTTGGCGTTCATGGCGAATCGCATCGCGCATGTCTCCTTGCGACATCCCTTCTGCTAGTGCTGGCATCCCCGCCCGCGTACGTACCGCATTAATCGCATCATAAACATCCGCATCTGGACCTGATAATTCATTTTGCGCTTCCGCGAACATTAATAAAATATCTGAATAGCGGTACAAAATCATGTTCGTTTCATTACATGCACAGGCGTCTTCACCAATCGTAGCATCTAAATCGACCCACTTGCGAATCGCGAAGAACGGAGAGAAACCAGAAAGGCTTTCGTCGTAAACTTCGCCGCGCCAAGTCGATTTACCTGGAATAAATAAGTTTGCCATCATCCGTGGATCACGGTTTTCGTAAGGATCATCCGCATTAAATAAAGGCGATTCATCAATCGGCAGCCCGTCCGTCATTTCAAAGGAATTTGCCAATCCATCCAATGGCGTAATCGATCCCCAACCGCTACCCGGATTTCCTTCTGGACCAGGTGCGAGCATCACTTGAATAAAGTTACCTTCACCTTGTGTACCTTCCGTATATTGGATGTCAAAAAGTACCTCTTTATTGTTTTCATTATCTGCGTGGAATACCATTTCATAGTTATCCACTAAGCCGATAATATCTGGATTAGCCGCTGACATATCTATCAATTTTTTCGCTTCTTGTGCTGCACCAGCGTAGTCGCCATTGTACAATTTCAAACGCGTTTTTACGGCAATAGCAGATTGTTTCGTTGGGCGACCAGATTGACCATTGAAAGGCGTCATGCCTAAATTTGCTTCCGCAAAATCTAAATCTGCATACACCACCGCTAATACTTCTGCTTCGGAGGAACGACCGACATTCAAAGCCTCCTCGCGCGTAAATACTTTATCCGCTAAAGGAATACCTCCGAATAAATTCGTCAAGTCACCATGAATCATTGCCCGTAAAAAACGTGCCTCTGCCGTCAATGCCGTACGCGTACCTTCTTCCATTTCTACATTTGCGATATTTTCCAAAACGGAATTAGCGCGAAAAATTCCTTCGTAGCCAAAGTCCCATTTCGCATCAATCACACCACCCGTAGTAGGGTTATGCTCGCCTTTCGCAATTGTTAAGTATTCATATTCCCACGGGCAACAACCAACTGCATTATCCGTCAAAATATCGAAATGTGGATGCATAATGTAAAACGCTCCGCCCCAAACCGTACCTTGAAATACATCATAAACGCCATTGAGGGCGCGAACTACATCTTCTTGGGTTTCAAAAAACCCATCTACACTACCTGGGTCTGGTGGAGAAGTTTCTAAAAATTCGCTATCGCAAGAAGCGGCGAAAATGGTTAGTAGCAGTATTGCTAGCAATCTATGTTTTAATAATTTCATATTTTAATGTTTTGTATTAATAACAATGTAATCTTTTTTACTTGAAATTAGCTCGGCGACTTCGTCGCCTCGCGAAGGTTTTTTTTAAGGGAACGATTTTCAACTTTTCCCGATGGGAAAGTTAAAAACCGTTCCCTTAATATCCCTCTTTCCGAGCAGCCGAAGGCTGCGAGGAGAATAACACTTATTTTATTAAAAAGTCAAATTTACTCCTGCCGTCATCATCCGTAATTGTGGGTAACCAGAACCACCGTCGCTATCCCGCTCTGCCCGTTCTGGGTCAAAACCTAAGTAATCCGTGAAAGTCAGTAAGTTTGTTCCGTTGGCGTACAAGCGTAAACTACCAATGAAGTTTTCCTCAAACATAGAAGCTGGGAAAGTGTAGCCAATCTGCACGTTACGCAAACGTAAGTAAGCACGATCCTGTACGAAGTAAGAATTGGTTGTATTATTTAAAATACCACCATTAAATGCTAGGCGTGGAACCGTGGTGGATGGATTTTCAGGTGTCCAGCGATCCAACCAAAATTCTGCTAGTCCCGCGTTGTTAGCGAAAGGAATAAATAATTCGCCTTCTCCGTACGTTTCTGCATCGCCTACTCCTTGCAAGGTAGCTGCAATATCAAATCCTTTAAAACCTAGATTCAAATTCAGACCATAAATCCACGATGGGTTATCTTTTCCAATCACTACGCGGTCATCAACCGTAACTAAACCATCACCGTTCACATCCTCGAAACGCAAGTCACCAGGTGCAGGTACACCAAAAGCAGATTGGTCGGCTGCACCATCAATTTCAGCCTGCGATTGGAAAACGCCAGTGTGACGCAAACCGTAAATCGCATTAATCGGAGAGCCACGCTGAATGATGAAATTACCATCAAAAACGCGATCCGCTTCACCGCTTACAGCTGGATCAATTTGTACAATTTCACTTTCTACGTTGGTTAGATTTACGCTAATTCCGTAAGAGAAATCACCAATATTGTCGCGCCAATTTACGAAAGTCTCCCAACCTGCGTTACGCACTTCGGCGATATTCCGCGTAGTCGCTTCGCGTACACCCGTTACGCCAGGATTAGGTTGGTCAAATAAAATATCTTCCGTATTTCGGATAAAGTAATCAAATTCTGCACTCAAACGACCATCCAAAATACCTACATTAAAACCAATATCAAACTGAGTAGTGGTTTCCCAGCGAATATCGTTGTTACCTAGAGTCGTCTGTGCTGCTCCGCCCACAATCGCACCGCCAAAGTTATAAGCAGGATCAAAAGAAATCAATGCCGCAGAAGGGAAGTCACCAATATTTTGGTTACCTAATTGTCCCCATGAAGCACGAACTTTTAAGAAGTCAACTAGATCAGAATCTGCTAAGAAGTCTTCCCGAGTAACGACCCAGCCCGCAGATAGAGAAGGGAAAGTAGCCCAACGATTTTCGCTACCAAAGCGAGAAGATCCGTCACGTCGAATATTAGCCTCAAATAAATATTTATTAGCTAAATCATAGTTAATTCTACCAAAAAAAGAGCGCAATGCCCATTCAGAAGCACCTCCACCATTGGTTGCTGTTTCGGGATTACCCGTCGCAATTGCAGGTAGAGAGTTAGTAGGTAGTTCGGTTCTAGCGGCTAAAAATGAATTCACTTCAAAGCTTTCTTGGTTGAAACCAGCTAAGAATTTAAAATTATTATCGCCAAAAGACTTTTCATAACTCGCTTGCAACCAAGAAGTTAAGTTCGTGGAGCGCGCAAATTGATTTTCTAAACGACGATTACCATTTTCAGCCGAAATAAACTCATTGGTTTGCCAATCAAACATTTCGATGCGTCGATTAAAAAGCTGGCTTTCTGCGGATTGATAGTTTGCTGCTACTGTTCCCCGAATCTTTAAATCTGGAATGACTTCATATTCCGCATAGAAACTTCCCAAGAACCGATTGTCTTCAATATCTCGATTTTCAGATGCAATCTCTGCCAAAATATTTGGTGTGAATAATTCTGGGAAACCAGCAGAACGCTGTGCATAACGACCACTACCATCACCTAGAAAAGCAGGATAATTAGGCGTTTGGCGAATTGCCCGCGCTAGCACCCCACCATCTTGTTCGATGTTATCAAGGTTTCGATGATTTTGTGCAAAAGATAAACTCGTACCGATAGTAAAATTATCCGTAACATAAGTATCCATATTTAAACGTACGTTGTAGCGTTCTGCGCCCGTCGCGTTTTCCAGAATGGAATTTTGATCCAGAAACCCCAAAGACAAGAAGTAATTACTATTCTCACCACCACCGCTCACGGATAAGTTATGCTGTTGAATCATCGCAGGATTAAATACAGCATCCAACCAATCTGTATTCGGTCCAATCTGTTCGTATTCTCTAATAATATCGTCGCTGTAAGTAGCGGGATTATTGGCGTTGATATCCGCCTCATTACGCAAGCGCATAAATTCCGCAGAGTTCGTCACGAGCTGTGGCAAATTGGTTGGATTCTGCGAACCTGCGTAAGCTGAATATTGAAAAGTTGGTTTTCCATCAGCACGTTTACCACGTTTAGTGGTCACTAAGACGACTCCATTTGCTGCCCGTGAACCATAAATCGCTGCCGAAGCTGCATCTTTCAATACTGTAATTGATGAGATGTCATTTGGATTAATGTTATCAAACGGTGCTTCGATACCATCTACTAAAATCAGTGGATCAGCATTATTCAAGGTTCCGATACCCCGAATACGTAGCGTTCCACCATCTTCACCCGGTTCGCCCGAGTTTTGGTTGACCCAAATTCCCGATACGCGCCCTTGCAAAGCTTGTGAAGCACTAGTGATCGGCTGTGCAGAGATCTCACGCGCGGAAATGACAGCGACTGCCCCCGTTAAATTTTCTTTTTTGGTGGTGCCATATCCTGTTACGACTACTTCAGAAAGTAATAAAGGATCGCTTCCCAATTCAATCGTAATGCGTTCGCGTCCATCTACTGCCACTTCGATAGTAGCAAAACCCGTGTAACTAATGACTAAAATGTCATCGTCATTGGCGTCAATTTCAAAATTACCATTGAAATCCGTCACCGTTCCTTTTGCTGTCCCTTTGACAATAATAGTTGCACCAATTAATGGCTCACCTTCATCATCAGCAACAGTTCCTAGAATCGTTTTTACTGGATTATCAATAGTTGTGGTGGTGTTCGCCAGCAGCGGCGGACTAAGAAAGGAAAAAAACCCGCACACAAGAAATGCGAGCAACGTGTAAAGTTTAAGGTTCATACTAAGACGTTGTTTATTATTTAGTGAAATTTTGCTTAGGGACTGAGTAAATAAATATTCTTTTAATCTAAGGCATTCTGCTTATCGCACGCGCTTTTTTCTTTGCCTAATGGTTGGCTTAATTTCAGTTGAGAAGTAGTTTTTATTTCTGTTGAGTTGTATTATATCTGAGTAATAAATTCATGGAAAGAGTAGAACAGTAAGTATAAATAAGTGATGTAAGTGTAAACAAATATAGACGAATAATCTGATTTTCAAATAAAGTCAACATTTTATTCTGGATTAAAGCATAATTTGCCATTATATTTTGGTATTTTTGCAAGTAGCATAGAATAGCATAGTTTTAAATTTCTATTTTGATTTATCAAAAAATACAAGATTTATCACAAGTCGCAGGTATTTCCAAACACGAACGTATCGTGCAAGGGATTATCCATGCCATCGATGAACAAATCATTACTGAAGGTGAAGTATTACCCTCTGTTAACATGATGGTGGCAGAGCTAGGCTTTGCCCGGAAAACGATTACCAAAGCTTACGCAGAACTGAAAGAAAGAGGCATTATTGAGTCTAAAAATCGGATGGGTTATTATGTAACGGGAGCAGATACAGAGCAGGTGATTAAGGTTATGCTACTGCTCTATGCTTTTCATAGTGTACAGAAGACTTTTTTTAGTACTTTCCAATTAGCCATTGGTGAAAATGCGCAAATTGATACTTTTTTTCACCACAATAATCCCAAGGTTTTTCGTAGCTTATTGACAGACAATCTAGGTAAATACGGGATGTTTATTATTGCACCCATCCAAGCCCCCGAAGCACGTGATTTGCTCTATTTGATTCCACCCAAAAAACTATTATTGATTGATCGCCATATCGAAGTAAAAGATCATTATTCATTTATTACTCAAAAATTTGCTGATGCGCTATTTTTGGAACTATCCAAAGTAGTCGATGATATTAGACAATATGAACAGATGGTTTTATTCTATCGAGGTGATACCGATTTTCCGAGCGGTACGTTGAAAGGTTTTTTAAAATTTGTCAAACAGTATAAAATTAAATACCAAGTAGAGCGATTATATTTACAGAATAGCTTACAATCTGGTACGTTATATTACACGATAAATGATTCAGATTTGTGGACGCTATTGCGGGATTGCCACGACCAACAAATCGAATTGGGCAAAGACATCGGTATTCTTTCGCAGGACGAAACGCCTTTGAAAGAATTTCTCAACGGCGGAATTTCTACTTTTTCTACGGACTTCAGATTTTTAGCATATCGAGCAGCAGAGTTTGTGCACGAACGTAAAAAAGTAAGAGAAATACTACCGAGTAAAATAACGCGACGAACCTCTTTTTAATAAACATAAATCACTGATTATCAATATTTTATGCATAAAATATCCATCATTTCAAAGCTACTCTACACACTACTTTTATGTAGCGGTGGTGGCTGGTGGAATATAAATTGCATCGCCCAAAATCTCTTTTTTGATGGAGGATTTGAGTCCATAAATGCAAATGATTGTTTCATTCCCGACGAAGGAATCAGTTTTGCAACCCATTGGTATCCACTGGACGCCACGCCCGATTTGGTCAATACGAATTGCCCTTTGGATGAAGATGGTTTAATCTTTTGGGATGCTTCAGCCGATGCTTGGGAAGGGTTAAATTATGTGGGCTTAGCCAGTCGATTTAACTCTAATCTCAGTTTTATTTCGGAAGGCATTGCGACTGAATTGAATGAACCATTAGAGGCAGGCGGACTATATGAAATTAAGCTCGCCGTGCGTGCCAAAGGCATTTACCAGGGCTTTCCCAATGCCGTCGTACAATGCCCTTTAAGCCCCAAACGGCATTTAGATATTTACTTAGCGCAAGAGCGTATTTTGATTGAAAAAGATACTTCGCAGGGGACAGCGAAAGCCACTGCCACTTTGGCGACGCGGATCACAAATGCTGCTTTGGAGCAAACAGAGGCGAGTGATTGGGTGGAAATAACGGCTTGTTTTGCAGCGCAGGGTGGCGAAACGCATTTGGGTATCACTATGCCATTAGATGATTTTGGTGGATTACCTGCTTGTATTGAAGAGGCGAATGGCGGTACTTTTTATACGCATTATTACGATCTTGATGGGTTGGAGTTGCGGCAACTGCCGACGGGATTAACCACCTACATTGATATTTGTACGCAAGGAGAAACGCTGGTGGATTTGTACGAATTATTTCCACAAAAATATCTACAAACTGCCGATTTGCAATGGTCAGAGGGAGATCAAAATGGGCAACGCGCACTCTATCGAGCGGGGACGTATGACGCTACAGCAAATTTAACTTGCGGTAACATTGACTTAATTATTGAAACAACTTTGGCTAATTGCGAACCAACTTTATACATCCCGAATGCTTTTTCGCCCAATGATGATGATTTAAATGATAATTTTGCGGTGTTTCTGCCATCAGATTTAGAACTGCGTGATTTTCAGTTACAAATCTATAGTCGCTGGGGAGATCTTATTTTTGAATCCACAGATATTGCGCAATCGTGGAATGGGAAAGATCATCTACAAACGCTGGTAAGTGGCTTGTATTTATGGAAAGTCCATTGCGAAATTAATACCCGAGGAACTTGGGAACGTTATCAAGCAGCAGGGGAAGTAACCGTCATGCGCTAATTATTACATTCAAAAACAACACCTTTTGCCAACTAAAACCCAACTATCAATGCCTTCCGCCGCTGAACGCGTTCGTTATCTCGAAGATCCAACCGTTTTCTCAATTGGACAAGAACGTCCACATGCGCATTTTACGCCTTATTCCAGTCAGGATTCTTTTTTAAAAAATGAAAATTCAACTCGCGTACAAGTATTGGATGGCGATTGGAATTTTCATTGGTCACCTAATCCAGCGAGTCGCCCAATTGAGTTTTTTCGAGCTGATTTTGATAGTAATAATTGGAGTAAAATTCCCGTACCGAGCAACTGGCAATTGCAAGGTCATGGCATTCCCATTTATGTCAATGATCGCTATCCGTTTCACAAAAATCCACCATACATTCCGCAGGATGATAATCCCGTAGGTTCATATTTACATACGTTTTCGATTGCGGAAAATTGGTCGGAGATGGAGATATTTCTAACCTTCGGAGCAGTGAAAGGTGCAGCACATTTTTGGTTAAATGGCGAATATTTAGGTTATAATCAGGATAGTAAAACGCCCGTTGAGTTTAATATTTCGCGGCATTTGCAGGCGGGCGAAAATAGTTTGGCAGTAGAAATTACGCGCTGGCACGATGGGTCTTATTTAGAATGTCAGGACTTTTGGCGATTGAGTGGCATTGAGCGTTCGGTGTTTTTAACGGCACGACCAAAAACGTATGTGCGCGACTTTTTTGTACATGCTGGTTTAGATGAGAATTATAAAAATGGGGAATTTTCCATTGAGTTGGAAGTAGTAAAATCAAAATTAAAAGAAGCGGTCAGCATCGAATTACAACTCATTGATAATCAAAATGATAACGTCTTTATAAAAAAGCTAGAGCGCAGCGGGAAGCGGCACCCTAGCGAGGGTGACTTTCAAGAACTTATTTACGCCATTAGTTTTCCGAATGTGCAGCATTGGACGGCAGAAACGCCAAATCTGTATCAATTAATCCTTTCTACTTTTAATAAAAATGATGAATTATTAGAAGTAAC
>JBGCES010000926.1:0-5122 GCA_045106545.1 Saprospiraceae bacterium | reverse complement strand
ACTTTTTGGTAATTTCTTTCCTGCTTTTTTATTCGCTAATGCGCAAACGGAAATTAGTAGTTCTTTAGCGGGTTTGTTGAGTTCGTTGACGCCACTTTTTACGCTGTTAATAGGTATTTTAATTTTTAAACGCCCGTTTGCTTGGGCTAAAACGGTGGGAATTATCGTCGGATTATTAGGCGCAATGTTACTCGTCTTTTTTGCGCAAAGCGGAACGGTAACGGGCAATCCATTGTACGCTTTACTTTGCATTATCGCAACTGCCTGCTACGCAGCGAGTTCGAATACCGTTCAGTCTTATTTGAATGACATGAATCCGTTAACGCTGAGCGCGGTTTCATTTATGTTTATCGGACCGCCCGCATTGGTTTATTTGTTGTCAACAGATTTTATGCCCACTATGCAAACCGCTGAAACGGCGTGGTCATCGCTCGGCTACATTTCTATTTTAGCGATTTTTGGAACGGTACTGGCTTCCATTTTTTTCTACCGATTAGTACAAATGACGGACGCCATTTTTGCTTCGACGGTGAGTTATATGGTACCCGTAGTTGCTCTCGGCTGGGGCATTGTGGATGGGGAGCCGATAAATGCGTTTTATCTTATTGGAATGGCGTTGATTTTATCGGGAGTATATTTATCGCGTAGTGTATAATTTTACTGAGCTGATCACTCCAAGTGACCAGCTCAGTAAAAACTGACTACAAATCGCTCTTGACGAACAGATTGCAGCTACGAACTACTAGCTAAAAACTGCCAACTTCTTCCTACCAATCTTTATCCGATTTAGATGGCTTCGATTGCGCTTTACGCAACTTCTCTTGTACTTTCTGCTCTTCCCCTTCCATGATTTCCAACAATTTCCGCGCTTCTTCTTTACTCAAATCTTTCTGCTGCTGTTTTTGCTGATCTTGCTGTTGTTCCTGTTCATTTTGCTGGTCGGAGGAAGACTGCTGTTGGTCCTGCTGATCTTGATTTTCTTGATCTTGCTGTTGTTGATCCTGTTGCTCTTGATCTTCTTGCTGATCCTCGTTTTCTTGATTTTGTTGCTGCTGCTGCTGCTGTTGCTGCTGCTGAACTTGCAATTGACGTTGAGCTTGCGCTAAATTGTAACGTGTATCGGGATCTTTAGGATCAAGACGTAACGCATTTTTATAGGCTTCCACGCTTTTATCAAACTGCTGTTGCTGATAAAAAGTATTGCCTAGATTATGGTAAGCATTCGACTTCACTTGCGGATCGCTGGCTCGTTCTGCGGCATCACTATATTGCTTGACTGCTTCTTCAAAACGTCCTTGTTTATAAATCGTATTACCTAAATTATACTTGCCTTGCGGTAACGCTTTTTCCGCTTTTTGCAAAGCACGGCGATACTGTTCCTCGGCGGCGGTATAATCTTCATCTACGTATTGTTCATCGCCACTACGTAGGTATTCATGCACGGATTGTGCCGTTCCGATTTGAGTAACAAACAGTATAAAAAAGAGAATGCTTAATTTCATAATTTATCTACTTTCAATAAAATCTTTACTTGGTTCGCTACCACAGGCAAAGGTTTCTTTTTTTGAAACGCCTGCAATTTATCGCCCGACCAAGCGTCTTGAATGACCACTTCTTCTGCAGGAAGATAACCTTTTTTCCCATCTGCTAATTGTATCAAATAATAACTTTCGTCATTTTGATTATCTATTTGTTGGAGGACGCGAAAATCAGTTTTTGCGGGCACATATTTACCCGCGACGGCATTTGGTTGTGGACTAGAAAGCAAAAAGCTATTCCCAACTTTTACTTGCCCACGCGGCATAATACTCGTTTCACCATAGAGTGATTCGTATTTTTTTTGCCGTTCGTTCCAGTTGTAAGTTAGTATTTTATAATACAAATTAGCTGCTTGTTCTACGTTAGGCAATTTATTTTCAACCTTGTTAAATTGTAAATATTCCAAACGCACCGTTTGATCGTCCACTTCCACAAATTTAAACAAAGGAGGAACACGCAAGCCATCGGGCATTTTTACATTCAATGATTCATCCAATGCTTTTCCAATATTTCCTGCCCGAAAAGTATAAATTTCTAACGATTTAATCACCTCATCCGCTCGTTCCGTGGTGTGATTTTTTTCAACAATAATATCCGCCACACCGTCGCCCGTCGCATCTCGAAAGACTAATTGATCCAATTGATACTCTCCTCTCGCACTCACGCCCGCTACTCCAATATGCACTGATTTTTTATTTTGATTGGTAATAATCAGGTACAACTCATTATAAATCGGGTTCAAATAATCTTGTTCATGAAAATTATCGCGCCCTTCGACGGCAGCGATCCACATTGTTGAATTTTCAAAACCGTAGTTAAAAGATTGTTGCTTTTTATGAAAAGGTTGTAAGGTGGTAGGAACAGTTTTATCAGCCATTAAAATCGCTATGCCGTCGCCAAAAATCCAGCCTTTATTTCCATCGGGCGTACGTACTTCGTACCAACGAAATTTTTGATTTTGCGCATCATCTTCGTGCTCTAATTTGCTAGTGTTTAATACCTTGAACAGTTCTCCTGCTGGATAGCTGATATTAGAGTGACGAATAAAAGTACTATCTGGATAAAGCGTGATGGTATTAAGCGACGTAGCAATCTGACTTTGGAACAAATCACTTTGTCCAAAAGCTACCAAAGAGAAGCTAAGTATGAATATTAAATTAAATATTTTCATAATATAAAATACTACAATAATCCTGCCGCTGCATCATAGATTTTTATCCCAGTTTAAAACAAGACAGGTGCAAATTGTTACACAAAATTACGCATTACTACTCTTTTTTATATTCTATCAACGGTTTCCAACAATGAAAATTTGTCAAACAAAGAAAAAACGTTACTTTGGAGGGAATTAAACTTGGAAAAGAGAGGAGAGACCGTTTCACTGAGAGAAGAGAGATAGAAATATAATTTTATATCTCTCTTTCCTATTCTTTCCTCCCTCTTCCCAATTTCTATGAGTAAACAAACCCACACCAACGTACTATGTTAGTGAAAACTTACGGTAGCGCAGTCCACGGCGTAGATGCCCGCACCATTACCATCGAAGTCAATGCTGGCGGGACACCCGCTGGTAATTCCGAAAAACAACAGCAACATTTTTATCAACTCGTAGGTCTCCCCGACAATGCCGTTCGCGAAGGATTTCAACGCATCAAAGCAGCGATTCGTAATATTAACTACCGCATGATTAACGTCTATTTGGTGGTAAATATGGCACCTGCCGATCTTAAAAAAGAAGGCGCAGCTTACGATTTACCCATTGCAATGGGAATTTTGGGAGCAACCAAACAAATCGAATCGGATCGAATTGGTGAATATTTAATGATGGGAGAACTGTCTTTAGATGGCGGTTTGCGTCCCATCAAAGGCGCGTTACCTATTGCCATTCAAGCACGTGCTGAGAAATTTAAAGGACTAATTTTACCAAAACAAAACGCGAAAGAAGCGGCGATTGTCAATAACCTCGAAGTGTATGGCATTGAAAATATGCGCGAAGCCGTCGAGTTTTTTAACGGTACGTTAGAATTAGAACCGACTGTAGTCGATACGCGCGATTTATTTTTTAATGCGCAAAATATCTATAACGTTGATTTCTCGGATGTAAAAGGACAAAAGGCAATTAAACGCGCGATGGAACTTGCTGCAGCGGGTGGTCACAATGTCATTTTAATTGGTCCACCGGGTGCAGGTAAAACGATGTTGGCGCAGCGATTACCAACTATTTTACCACCTTTAAATTTGCACGAAGCACTCGAAACGACTAAAATTCACTCAGTAGCGGGCGTACTGCCCGAAGATACAGCGCTCGTTTCCTCGCGTCCATTCCGTAATCCACACCATACGATTAGCGATGTTGCTTTGGTGGGCGGTGGTTCAAATCCGCATCCTGGAGAGATTTCATTGGCGCATAATGGCGTATTATTTTTAGATGAATTACCAGAGTTCAAACGCTCGGCTTTGGAGGTGTTGCGGCAGCCGATGGAACAACGCAAAGTGACTATTTCGCGCGCTCGAATTTCAGTCGATTATCCCGCTGGATTTATGCTGATTGCTTCGATGAACCCTTGTCCTTGCGGTTATTACAATCATCCCGAAAAAGACTGTGTTTGCAGTCCTGGTGTAGTCAAACGCTATTTGAATAAGATATCGGGACCGCTATTGGATCGCATTGATTTACACGTAGAAGTGACGCCTGTTTCATTTGAAGAACTATCCAATTACGACATCAAATCCGAAACGAGCGAAGAGATTACCAAACGCGTAGTTGCAGCGCGCAACATTCAAATCGAACGCTTCAAAGATTACAAAGGCATCTATTCTAATGCACAAATGCCGAGTCGTTTGGTACGCGATGTTTGCCAATTAAATCAGGCAGGAACGATTTTATTGAAAAAGGCAATGAAGGTGAAAAAATTGTCTGCTCGGGCGTACGATCGGATATTAAAAGTAGCGCGTACGGCAGCAGATTTGGATGGCAGTGAGGAAATTAAAATTGAACATATCGCAGATGCGATTAATTATCGGAGTTTGGATCAGGAGAGTTGGGCGGGGTAAAATAGGAACACTGATTAAACGGATTTAGCAGATTTACACAGATTTTTTATTAAAAATCCGTGTAAATCCGTTTGATCTTTTAAATCTGTATTGCAATCTTATCTAGTTTTCCACTGCTGCCCAAGCCTTCGTAAAATCAACCTCAATTGCATCTTTCCACCCCGCCTGTGGATTTTGCTCAATTTGCTTCGCTAATGCTAATTGTCGTCGCGAAAGCAACGCATCGGGCGACTGCCGTTTTCCAATCAAACTATTTACTCTAGTTGCTTGCAAAGACGTCATTGGCACATAGCGATAATGCGTTTTGGAAAGATAGTATTTTGGTTCGCGGTCGAGCCGAAAACGCTCTACGTCTTTGATTACATTTTTATCAACAACGCGCTGTGCGGCCGATTTTTGCTGCGCATTTTCCGTATAAACGTAACTGGCGCACTGCGCATTTTTCGCCGTTTCAATCAAATCCGTATAGCTGATTATTTGTGGGTTGTAATCAATCTGTACGACTTCTTTGCCGTCCATCCAACCTGCT
>JBGCES010000925.1:0-2736 GCA_045106545.1 Saprospiraceae bacterium | reverse complement strand
GATTTATTTTTATATCATGTCCTCTAAAAACAACCTTTCTCAGAAGTAAAATCCAGTGTATGTCCTTACACTGGATTTGCTTTTTAGTGATAAATAATTCCTTAGTAACGTGATTTAGATCACGCCGAACCTGCGTGATATTGTGAATATTTGTAGAGGAATATTATCTATTGTTCAATTAAAAAATAACAACTATGTGTAAATCTAAAGCTACTATCTTAAATGCGATTGACCAGAAGAAAAAGTGTAGTGGGCAATGTGCAAAGTGTACTTCAAAGCTAACTTATAATTTATTTAAAAATACCCGTAAGACGGGTATTTGGCTCGATCAGCGTGAGGCTTTTATGATGACTATTTCTGCGGATGATTCGATTCTTGCTAAACACATCCTTTCGGAAATCGAAGATTATCACGTTGTAGGTGGCGCACGCGCTAAGACTGCTTACGGTTCACAAATTGCTGTATCTGAACGCCGTTTTTTGGAGCGTAAAAAGCATCAAGCAGATGATTATTTTACTAAAATCATGGCAGCAGTAGGAGATAGTGATTTACTATATATTTTCGGTCCAGCTGAAGCAAAAGTGGGTTTAAAAAATAAAATAGAAACTACAACTACTTTCAAACCTCGATTACTCAAAGTCGCTACTGCGGATATTATGACCGAAAAACAACGTATCGCTCAAGTACGCAAATATTTTGAGTGGAAAAAGTAAGAGAAGCCTAAAGCAACAAACTGCTCGTTTTGTAAATCACCAAATAGAGATTAGTATATTAATTGACGGTCAATTCATCGCACTGTTAATTTCCGTGACTACGGAATTACCTCTATTAATAAATCGATATTATGCCTACTTTTCAATCCGCATTAATTGCATTAGACCTATCGGCTATGGATGATACGCTACTGAGTTATACCGACTCTATGGCGCGTATTTTTGATACCGAAAAGATCTATTGTTCACATGTCGTTCCAGTTCCATTTCAATTGCTGGACGTCGGAACTCGCATGGTCGAACCCGCAGAAGAGGACAAAGCGATCTTCCAGCGGGTTAGAGAACGGCTGACCAAAGAAGTGGAACCGTATTTTAAGCGCTTAGAGCCTGCTATTATCACGACTCAAATAGAGGTGACTGCTGGACGAGCGTATAAAAAAATACTCCAAATGGCTGAGGAGAAAGCCATTAATTTATTGGTTTTGGGTAAGAAACCTGTTTCTGAAAACAGTGGATTGGATGCGCATCGAGTCGCCAGAAGAGCTAAATGTGCGGTATTATTCGTACCACAACAGCCCGCCTCAACGATTAATCAAATCATCGTACCTTTAGATTATTCCGAATATTCTTTGCGTGCTTTAAAAGCAGCACTGGCAGTCAAACGGCAATTTAAATCCACTAAGATTACTTGTGTAGCAGTCGCCGAAGTCTTGCCACCAAGTTATACAATGGGTAATAGTTATGAGTTGATCGCAGCCCGTGCAAAGGAGCAAATCAAATATACTCATGGCAAGTTCCTAGAGCAACATTTATTGGAGGATGCGGAATTAGAATTAGTCATCCTGGATAACACACTGCTGCATACAGCAGAAGTGATTTTAGAATATGCACATCAGCAAACAACGGATTTAATCATTATGGGAGCAAAGGGTAATTCACCTTTTGAAAACTTCTTATACGGAAGTGTAACAGAGCGACTGGTTAGTATGGAAAAAGATTTTCCAGTGCTGGTAGTGCGTTAATTAATCTTTTTTTTATGAAACTTTCACATGTACTCGTTGCATTGGATATGACCGATCACGATCGGATCTTACTGCAAGCAGCTCGCTATCTTGCGGAGCGGTTGGATACAAGTAGAACTTATTTTGCTCACGTTTTACCACAACTGGATTTTTCACCAGAGGTGACTCGTGCAATCGAAAAATTGAATAATGGAAAAAACTCCATTACTCAACAAATCCAAAATCGCATTCAAACCGAAGTAGAGGTGGCATTTTTAACAGCTACGGTTGATACTGGAACTATTTTAGTTAATGCTGGTAAGCCTTATGACCAAATCTCAGAGTGGGCAAGCACTTACGACGCGGATCTAATTATAGTAGGTCACAAAGTGCAATCAGAGGTCTATAGTATGATTGCAACACGATTAGCACGTAATTTAAAAGCTTCGGTTTGGTTTGTGCCTAAAACTGAAAAAGTAGCGGTAAATAACATTCTCGTACCGATTGATTTTTCGGAGAATGCGATGCGTGCGTTGCAAACAGCTATTCAATGGAAGAGGAGGGACGATCGGGTGAAAATTACTCCTTGTCACGTTTATTCCAAATCACTTTCTTACTATATGTATGGAGAGTATTATAGCTGGGCATTAGATGAAGATATTCATAAATACTATCAACAGTATCAAGGATTTTTAGATCGTTTTGCGATTGATGATAGCGAATTACAAGACTTGATTCTGGTTGAAAACGAGCGATTCAATACGGCTTACTCCATTCGGCAAAGAGCACGTTTAGGAAAGTTTGATTTGATCATGGTCGGTGCAACTGGACACTCTTCGCTGCATAGTTTAGTTATCGGTAGTGTAACGGAAGAATTGCTGGAAAAAGAAAAAGAAATTGCTGTACTATTAGTGCGCTAGGAGCTAAGTAGTTAACCTAAAATAATCGACACATTTTGTGACGGTCTCTTTTTGCACTATACATCGTTAAAAAGCCTCGTCGTAAAAAGACTATGACTACGT
>JBGCES010000924.1:0-5003 GCA_045106545.1 Saprospiraceae bacterium | reverse complement strand
GGTTTTTAAAATAAGTACTTCGATTGATATAAGCGACACTTTTGGCGATGGTAATTTTTTCGATAGGCAAGGCAAAAGATCTTTGCATAGTCCTTCTACGGAAATATTTTTTAACGCAGTATATCGGAAAAATTACCCGTCATAAAGTGACGATTATATTGATTGAAGTACTTAGTTAGTGTCAAATCATGCATCTGCGCCCTAAATTTATGATTTGCGCCCTTTTCCTTTTGTTTTCCACTTAACTTGCTACTATTATTTTACTTATAAACCTGTTTCTATGAAAATTAAAACAACATTTTTATGCTTCTTTTGGACAACGCTACTATTTGCCCAAAATGAAGTGCCTCAAATTTCGAACCTCACTTTAACGCCCATCGATGGAAACAAATTGAGTATCACTTACGACCTGAGTGATGCGGAAAATGATGAAGTAGTTGTCAATGTTGTTATCTCTGATAATGGCGGCGAAAACTTCCGCATGGATATTGATAATTTAACGGGTGATGTCAATGAACTACAAGCCGTTGGTAATGGAAAAGAGATTATTTGGGACTATTCGGATTTAGGTGAATTAACTGATGAATATACTATCAAATTAGTCGCTGATGATCTGCAAGAAGTTGATATTCAGGCGATTGTTGACCAAGTTGATAGCGTACGACTGCGGTCTGATTTGGTCAGTATCGAAGGAACGCGACACCGCAATCAAGGCTTAGAAAAGCTATTAGAAACGCGAGATTTGATTCAATCGACCTTTTCGGAAAGCGGTATGCAAGTTGCCAATCAAGCTGTTCCTTTTGGTAATTTTATGGGAGATAATGTCATTGGTACTCAATTGGGAACAGCGAATGATTCGGAAATTTACACAACGATAACCCATTACGATGGCGTAACAAATTGTCCTGCTGCCGATGATAACGGTTCTGGCACAGTTGGCTTGATGATGGCAGCGCGGATTCTTTCGCAGTATAATTTTAAAAAATCACTGCGTTTCATTGCTTTTGATTTGGAGGAAGTGGGGCTAGTGGGCAGTGAGAGATATGTAAATCTAGGTATTCCAGCTGGCGACAACATTGCTGGCGTACTTAATTTAGAAATGATCGGTTATTATACCGAAAGACCGAATACACAAAGCTTTCCACAAGGCTTTAATTTGCTTTATCCCGACCAGTTCGCACAGGTAGCAGATAATGATTTTAAAGGAGATTTTTTGGCAAATATCGGTAAAGTACAACAAGATGATTGGTCTCTGGCATTTACGGATGCGGCGGCGCTTTATGTGCCTGATTTAAAGGTAATTACTTTTAAAGCGCCTTCTAATTGGAGTAGCATTGCACCCGATTTAGGGCGTAGTGATCACGCACCTTTTTGGATAGCGAATATTCCTGCTGTCATGTTAACCAACACCTCTGAATTTCGTACCCCCCACTATCACGCACCGTCTGATTCGGTGGGTACGCTTAACTTTACTTTTATGTCCAATGTTGTAAAAGCGACCGTAGCAACACTGGCAGAACAAGCAGAAATTCAGCATAGCAGTATCGCTACAGCAACGATTGATTTACAAGCCACTCCGACCTTGGAATGGAATCCATGTTGGAAAGCAGTTTTTCCAAATCCAGTTAAACAAACACTGCATTTATCTACCACCGATTGTACCGAAGGATTAGCTTACGCGAAAATATTTGCGTTAGATGGACGATTAATTTTTAATCAAAAACAAGCAAATAACGTATCAAATTGGACGTTGGATGTATCTGATTTAACAACTGGCGTTTATTGGTTGGAAACGAACTTAGGACGGCAAAAGATAATTAAGTTGTAACGTCTCGCTCCGTTCTAGCTTTCTGTTAACTTGAAGCTAGAACGGAGCGAATAACTTCGTTCTAGCAAATCCATATTTGCTATATAAGTGCCTCACAACAATTACTTCGGTATTTTATGAGTATCTCTTTCCGCTATTTTTACCAAAAAAATAAGTCCGTATCTACGGATATGCACTGATTTTTTTAGAAAAACTATCGAAAAAATCTATTTCCTAAAATTTACCGAATTAATTATCGTGAGGCACTTAATTAGCTCACTGCCGCACGTAAACGAACTAATTTTTCTAATAATGGACGTAATTGCGCGAGTGGAAGCATATTAGCGCCATCTGATTTTGCTTGTGCTGGATTAGGATGTGTTTCAATAAACAACCCATCGACGCCCACTGCAACTCCCGCTTTAGCGATAGTTTCAATTAAGGCAGGTCGTCCGCCAGTAACGCCGCTGTTTTGGTTCGGCTGTTGTAAAGAGTGCGTACAATCCAAAATAACGGGTGCACCAAACTGTTGCATCACTGGAATACCTCTAAAATCCACTACCAAATCCTGATAGCCGAAAGTTGTCCCGCGCTCGGTCAACCAGACTTGGTCGTTTCCAGATTCAGTCACTTTATTTTTAGCAAACTGCATGGCTTCTGCACTTAAAAATTGACCTTTTTTAATATTAACGACTTTGCCCGTTTTGGCGGCAGCCACTAATAAATTTGTCTGGCGACAAAGGAAGGCAGGAATCTGTAGAATATCTACGTACTGTGCCGCGATGGCTGCTTCTTCTGCTGTGTGAATGTCCGTAGTTGCTTTTAAGCCAAAGGTATCGCGTACTTTTTGTAAAATAGACAATGCACGCTGGTCACCGATACCCGTGAAAGAGTCGAGACGGGAGCGATTTGCTTTGCGATAAGAACCTTTGAAGATGTAAGGAATGTTTAAATCAGCACAAATCTCCTGTACTTGTTCGGCAATATTTAGTGCCATTTGCTCACTTTCAATCGCACAAGGACCAGCGATGAGGAAGAAGTTACTTGTAGAAGAAGTGGAAAAAGGCATAGGCGAGTAGTGATTTTAGCTATTTACGAGTAGCTGGGATAATGTAAAAAAATAAAGCGGCATTAGTGCTGAAAATGAAAATTGATAGAATGATGGATACGGTAGTAGAAAGCTGTAGCAGTTGCTCATATGTCAAACAATTAATCTAAAAGAATCAAGCACTTACTCGGCGGGCGGCAGGTATTGTACTGTTTGAGCGGAGCGAGTTTACAATACTAGAATTTTTGGTTACTTTTTTTTCGATGAAAAAAGTAACAATGTTTTACTCCTGCCTAAATGTGTATGTTCTCACATGAGAAACTTCTGGGAGCGTTCAAAAATTAACTTATAAACTTATTATGTTGAAAGTGAATGTCGCTCTCACTTTTACATTTTGTGTTTTACATTTTAAATTTTACATTATTCTAGAAGTTACGGCGTAAGACATAAATGACTGATTATTAAATAATTAACTACTACTTAATCTCTTCGTTCATCTGGCGGCAAGATCCAAGCCTTTTCAGCAAATCGCTTTTGGACATCGCGTAGTTTTCGATCGACTTCGCTTTCGCGGTTGTAAGCGAACATTGCTCCTACGCGCGTGATGCTACCTTTTTTATCGGTGTAGGCATCGTAGCCCGCTTCATATAATTTTTGGATAAGGCGTTCGACGTTTCCTTTATCGCGAAAGCCGCCAATGATAATTACGCATTCTTTTTGATTAGGCGCAAGCGTTTCACCTTCGGTATCTACGAGGGGAGGCGTATCAGGAACCTCTTCTACCACCGAACCTTCTTCTATAATCGTCCCTTCTTCCGTATAAGCAGCGTCATCTTCGAGTTCGGGTTTTTGATTAATTCTGATTTGTGCTTCCTCTACACTTTCTGCTAATTCTGAACCGTCATTGACGCGCGTATTATTGTCTTTAGACATCACCAAGTATAGACTCAAGGCGACAACTAAAATGGCTAAGCCCGCGAGAAATGGAATCGCTTTCTGTAAGTAATAACTGATTTCTTTATCTACTTCGGTAGGAATGCTTTCGTCAGCTGCTACTGCTGGTGTGGGCGTTGCAATGTTAGCAGTACTGGTACTTGCTGCACCAATAGGGGCGTTATTGGGCGTAGCGACTGTGCCCGTTGCGATGGCTGGATCTGGAATTCGGTCACGGAGAACTGGGTAAAATTGCACCGGAGGTAAGCCGTAAGACTGACTGTTAAAATTGTTGCTATCGGAGACAAATTGTACTTTTCCTTCGTAGTCTTTGAATAGTTTTCCAATTTCGGGAAGGACGACATTTTCGCGACGTTCGAAGGTCGTTTTTGCTTGCGCTACAAAATCTGCAACGGCTTGTTCCGCTTCCGCAAAAGATACGTTATACTTTGTTTTTATGTGATTAATTAGCAATCCATCGTTCGTGATTAGATTAGTATTAAAGGACAGATCTTTCGCAGGAGGACTGAATACCCCTTGGACTTGATCAATAGCAGCGTTTTGGTAAGCGGCTACCAATCCTCCAAACCCAGGAATGATCACTTTATCATTTTCGTACAATAAACGGCTAATACTTGCGCCAACGTCAATTTGCATAAAAGTCAGAATCTGAATGTAGAGTTACGTATGATAACCGAAAAGTTATTTTTAATTAATACTTGGATAGCATAAAGAGGTTAGAATTTAGAACGCTGATATTAACTACCAACTTAAATACTACCAACTACCAACTAGTTATCATCACAATTAAGTCCAAATATACGATAAATTGTTAATTTAGATACCTATGATGAAGTTAGGGTGAACTTGATTTTAGTTCTTTCCTTTTGCGGTACGAAAAGCCATCCCTAAATGTTCAATTAAATCACTTGCCAAAAGGGACTCTTGTTCGAGTTTTTCTTGAGCAATATCGCCTGCTAATCCGTGTAAATACACGCCTAAAATAGCTGCTGTTTGGGAGTTGTATCCTTGAGCTAATAATCCAGTCAGTATGCCCGTGAGTACATCGCCCGTCCCTGCCGTTCCCATTCCTGGATTACCTGTGCTATTAAAATAGCAATCTCCCGTTGGCGTAGCAATACAAGTATGTGCTCCTTTTAGGATGATGATGACGTCTAATTCTTGCGCTTTTTTTCGTTGTAATTCATTGCGTAC
>JBGCES010000923.1:0-7064 GCA_045106545.1 Saprospiraceae bacterium | reverse complement strand
TGTTTAGTTCGTAAGCCAATTTCCATCGCGCTTTCGCGCAAAACGGGGAAGTAAATTTCATTATCAATTTGCGCTACGATAGGTTTATCATTTGCAATAAAATCAGCAAAAACAGCAATAAAAATAAGTACAAACAACGCCCGTAGCGACCACATTGCCGTGCGTCGCTGGCGAAACTGCTGCCAGACGATCTGCCGAAAAGATTGCGGCGGCGTGGTTGTGGTATGTACGGTTTGGTTAATCATTTTTTAATTCAAATCCCGTCGTGATTATTTAATTACGTCCAACGTCTTTCCGACGTTGAACGTTTTTGTAGTCAGTCAGTATTTAGTTGCAATATTTCAGTTACGTTAATGATATATAAAAATGTGCATTGTCGGGAAGACAATGTACGTTATGAAGTTATTTTTTACTATTCTTAGTCAAAGAAACGCGCGGGTCACTCGCCGCATACAGTAAGTCTGCTACTAAAATTCCTACCATCGTCAATATCGCACTTAGCATCAAAATGGAATAGACTACGGGCCAATTCCGCGTTAAAATCGCATCGTACACCAATCTTCCCATACCTGGAATATTAAAGATGAATTCAATAATCACCGAGCCTGCTAAAGCTGCTGGAAATACATTCGCAAACAAAGTAATAATCGGAAATAAGGAATTGCGCAGCGCGTGTTTCCACACTACCTTTTTTTCACTCAAACCCTTCGCGCGTGCCGTGCGAATATAATCTTGTTGTAATACATCTAGCATTCCGCCACGCATTTGGCGTGAAATAAATGCCAAAGCACCATAAGTCATACAAAAGACTGGTAGAATTAAATGATAAGCAGTTTCCAAAAAACGATCCCCAAATGGTGCATCGCCACGTAAATTGCCTAATCCGCCCGCAGGAAAAATATCTAACCATTCTCCGTACTGAGGTGAAGTAAAAAAAACCACCAAAATAGTAGCAATCCAAAAACCAGGTAACGAATATAAGGCAAAGAGTACAACCGTATTCACCCGATCAAAACGTGTTCCTTTCCGCGCCGCCGAAAAAACACCCAGCGGAATGGCAATCCCGTAAGCAAAGAAAATCGCTAAGAAATTCATGATCAGCGTCCACTTTACGGCCTCCATAATTTTATCCACAACAGGGCGACTATCATTATAAGAAATACCAAAATCGCCCATTAGAAAATTAGTAAACCAATGGTGATATTGATTATCGAAACCATGCCAATTCAGCGCAGGAATATACAATGCCGTGCGGTTTTGTTGATTTAAAATGGCATCGTATCTTCCCCTAAGTTGTTGAATATCAACTGCTAATAATTTACTTAACTCACTATTTTGCTCTTCTGATAATACTTGATTTATTTTACCTAATTGCGCTTGAATCGGTTCGTTTTTATACGCCAAATACAATTGCTGCGTAGCGGCATTCGCTTTTTTATAAGTTGCATTACGCAAAGAATCAGGAACGAGTAACAACTGCTTTTCCAACTGTTTAATCTGCTGATGATAACTTTCGATTTGTGTCCAATTTCCGTATTGCGCAATGAGCTTTTCCAGCGTTTCGCGCTGCTCTTGTTTTAGAAAACGATAGAGTGTATCGGGATAAGCAGCGGAGGTAAGTGCAAAGTAAAATGGTGGTTTGTCCAATCCAAGTTCTGTTGCCGTTTCGCGGTAGAGTTGCTGCTCTTTTTCGTAGCTGCGCATTCCGCCACTGTTCACCGTTTCCAGACCCGAAAATTTGAGCATAACGGGGTCACCCGGCGCGACTTTACTCAAAAAGAACGTCACCAGTGAGATGATAATTAAAGTGGGAATGAAAACGAGGAGTCGTTTGAGCAGGTATTGCAAAGGGTGGAAGTTATTAGTAATCAGTAATCAGTTATTAGTGACGAGTCGCGCTACTAATAACTGATTACTAATCACTATTTACTAATCTAGTTCTTCATATTAACATCGCTTTTGAGTTCAAACATATTGGTAAAATACCCCATGGAAGAACTCTCAGCAGAGAAGCGTTTGCTGATGGCAGTTGGGTTTAGTGGTGAAAATAAATACACATATGGCTGGTCCTCATTGATAATCTGGAGAAAACGAGCATATAGAGTCCTACGCTTGGTATCATCCATTTCTACACGAATCTGAGTGATTAACTCATCAACTTCCTCGTTGATATAACCTCCAAAGTTAGAACCACCGGCTCTGGTATTATCTGAATGGAAATTTTGATGCGGATCATACGGCATTGGATAACCACGAAACGCCATCGCTGCCAGTTCATACTCCCCTTTACGCACGTCGCCCAACTTAGTAATAAATTCTTTTTTTATCGGAACGATTGATACTCCTACCTCTTTAGCACTATTTTGAAACAACAAGCCAATTTGCTCTTCGGTGGGGCTACTAGCAAGATAGGTTAATTCCAACTCCACTACTTCGCCATCAATTTCTTTGTCAACGATGCCATTGTTATCAGTATCCGTCCAGCCTGCTGCGGTTAGTAAATCCTTTGCCTTGGCTACGTCAAATGGAATAGGTGGCGTTTGTTCATGCAGTTTTTCATCAGGAATATAAAGCATAATTGGGTTATTAATGCGCTTACCCATACCATCAATTACATTTTCCATGATGTTATCAATATCAAAAAGGTGTGCGATAGCACGTCGTACTTCTTTTTGTTCCAACTTTGGATTGCGCAAATTGAACGTTACATAAGAACCAACTAAACGTGCAGGCGCAGAGAAATCGTAAAGTTCTTGCATGCGCTTATCTTCCGACAGGTTTATGTAGTCCTTAGGTTGAATCTGATCGATAGCATCCAATTCCTGATCGCGCAAAGCGGCAACTGCACTCGTCTGATCCGCAATAATTTTGTAGTGAATTTCTTGCGGCTCTGCTTGCAACATCGGATACTTATCTGCCAAAGCATCCCCCCACCAGTTTTCTTTTTTCTTCAAAATAATGCGCTGCCCCGTTTCCCATTCTTCTAATTCATACGCACCACAGCCTACGACAAAACCTTTCTCACGCTGGTATTTTGAATCCATAAAATTGTCACCGAACTGTTGTAATTGAGCCATTTCTGCATCGCTAAATTTATGATCGGGATTCATGATGTCCTGTAAAGAAAAATTTGCTAAAATACCATTTGGATCGTAAATATAAGATGGTAAAACTGTAATAGTAGAAAGTTGAACCTCCGAAAGAATGTACTTATTCTTTACAAAAAATGTAAAGCGTTTTGGGTTATTTTCATCAGCTTGAATATCGCCCACGAAAGAATAACTTCCCTTAGCCCTTTGATTAGGCCACGTATTAGTAAACATGACTTTGAAAGAAAAAATCACATCTTCGGCGGTCAGTGTTTGCCCATTATCCCACTGTGCCTCATCCAGAAACTCATAAGTATAA
Source organism: Saprospiraceae bacterium (assembly GCA_045106545.1). Lineage (GTDB taxonomy): Bacteria > Bacteroidota > Bacteroidia > Chitinophagales > Saprospiraceae > JBGCES01. The sequence continues at coordinate 3,656 of JBGCES010000923.1, read as the reverse complement.
GAAATCCCACCAGCATATTCACCTTCGGTTAATTCTTTCACTTCGGGTTTTCCTTTTACTAAAATCGGTGTTAATTCTAATGTCTCGGGTGAGAAATACATCAAATAAGGTAAGATGTGTTTATACACTTCTTGCGCATAAGCGGCTGTTGCTACGTATGGATTTAAGTTATCCGCATCGGCGCGAAGTCGGGCATAAACAATGTTTTCGTCGTGTTTGAAATCGACTTTGGTAGTAGTATCAGGTTTTGGATCGGTGCGACAATCGGTAAAAAATACTCCAATGCCTAGCAAGCAAGTTAAAAACAATAATTTTTTCATGTAAGATTTATATGTTAAGGTGATTACGATTCTTTTTAAGAGGTCAGAAGTCAGACCATTTCATTGACAGAAGACAGATGAACACACGGCATACTCTGACCTCTGTCAGCATAGCAGTCTGTCCTCTCAAATACTAGGTTTGTTCTAATTATAGGTTGGTGTGGATAGGTAAAAGTGTTGATTTTCCACTTGTGGTAAAAGTAATAATCTGGAGATTTTGAATTTAGATCATTTAAAGGCACTAAATTAGTTAAATTATATTTTAAATGCTAATTCGTAAGAAGTTGAGCAGCGGTTTTTATTAAATATTAATACAAATCATTTTCCGCTTATTAAAATTCACTTCTCTTTGACTCGCTAGATACCGCAACTTTGTAATAGATTTTTTTTAAAAATTGAAAAACTATTACCATGAAAAAGTACACTTTTCTTTTATTATTTATATTTCTGATAGTTGAAAATGCTTTACTATATGCGCAAAATAACGAATATGCGCCAACGGTTGCAGTATTAGATATCGACACCGAAGGCTTTACCCAGACTCCGTCCGAGATGGGTAATCTAGTACGTTTGGAACTTTCTAAATTGGAGCAACTAGAAGTAATGGATCGCTACGATGTAGCTTATTTGTTGAATAAGGTACAATTCGACAATCAAGATTGTTTTGGAAAAATTTGTCTGATAGAAGCAGGTAAAACGCTTAAAGTTGATAAGATGTTAACTGGAAATGTTTCTCTAATCAACGAAACGGTCAACATCAATTTACGCCTAATTGATGTAGGAACGGGTCGGATAGAAAGATCGGGAATTATGGAGTTCTTAAATTTACGGCAGCAAGTTTCTACCATGATCAATCTGACGTTAAAAAAGATGTTTGACTTACCCATTGATGTCGATTTACAAACTAAACTAACAAAGAAGTTTGATTATGAAAACGCCATAAATAATCCCGAAGTAGATCGCCTGAAACTAAATGGTCCGCGCATGGGCTTTACTTTTTTGACGGGTGAAATCAGTAAAATCGTGCAAGCACCGATAGAAGAAGGTGGCTTTGATGCTTTCCCGCTATTTTTTCAGTTTGGGTATCAATTTGAGGTGCAATATCTCAATTCAGGTAATTTCCAAGCCTTGTTTGAATTCATTCCCGTAGTGACGGGACTAGATCAAGGCAAGTTCTTTCCCAGTATCAATATTTTGAACGGTCTGCGTAACAATCGCACGGGTTTAGAGTTTGCTTTCGGTCCGCAGGTTTCGATTTCTAAACAAGCCCGTGGATTTTACGGTAAAGATGGCGAATGGTACTTACGCAGTCAAACCACCCAAGATGGTTTTGATCAGCCTATTCCTGATAGTTTTGAATATCGTTTGGATAATCGTGGAGAGTATCGAGTGGCATCCTCTTTTCTTTTTGCGGTTGGTAAGACTTTCCGTTCGGGCAATTTAAATATCCCCGTCAACTTCTTTTTCGTACCCAATCAAGATGGCAGTCGCATGGGGATTTCGGTAGGATTTAATACGAATCGTTAAAGAAATAGATTGGAGATATTCGATTGGGGATTGGGGAATACCCTTCTAACGCTTAGTTTTTATGGGAAGCTATTTTTTGAGCAGATGGATCAATCTGCCAGATGTCAGCTTAAACCTAAATCACTACTTGCTGTTAAAGATTGTGAACTTACCAATTAAAATCAGATAGCGGACGGGAACATTCCAATATTCCCCGTCCAATATCCAACATCCAAAAAAATGCAAAATGTACTTATCGGCGGCGGCAGTGGTTTAGTAGGAAAACGATTAAGTGAATTATTGACCGAGCGTGGTTATCAAGTAAGCATTCTCAGTCGGTCGAAGAAAAAAGATCTCCCTTATTCCGTTTACGTTTGGGATACGAAACGTGATTACATCGAACCCTCTGCAGTCGAAAACGCGGATTATGTGATTAACTTAGCGGGTGCAGGTATTGCTGATGCTTTATGGACAAAGTCGCGTAAACGTCTGATTATCAATAGTCGTTTGGAAACTACTGGCTTATTAAAAAAGGCAATTCAAGATGCAAAAACGCCTCCCAAAGCGTTTATTGCGGCTTCGGCAATCGGTTACTACGGCAACCGTGGCGACGAATTACTAACCGAGAAATCTGCGCCCGGCAAATCAGGCTTTCTCGCCGAAACAACCACGCAATGGGAAGATGCCATCATGGAAATAGCAGAAGAAACCGACGTGAGAACGGTCGCCTTACGTACAGGCATCGTGCTTTCTACGCAGGGCGGCGCAATGGAAAAAATGTTGCTTTCTTTTAAATTGCGTACTGGCGCGTACTTTGGCGATGGTAGTCAATGGTATTCTTGGATTCATATCGACGACCTCTGTCAGATGTTTATCCATGCTATCGAAAATGAAAATATGGAAGGTGTTTACAACGCAGTTGCACCAAATCCCAGTACCAATAAGGACTTAACTTACGAATTAAAAGATGCTTTGGACATTGCGGCTCTAGTTGTTTCCGCACCAAAATTTGCTTTAAAAATGGGGATGGGCGAAATGTCGCACGTGGTGCTGGATAGCGCGAAGGTGAGTTCGGCGAAGATTGAGGATGTGGGTTTTGAATTTGGATTTTCGGAGTTGTCGCCTGCGTTAGAGGATTTACTGGAGAAGGAAATTTAATTACAGTTTATCCACAAATAATTTCGCCGCCGCAGGATTCGTCGCCAATGGCACATTATGCACATCACACAAACGCATCAGCATATTCACATCTACCTCATGCGGATGCTTGCCTAGCGGATCTCGGAAAAAGATAACCATATCTACATTTCCTTCTACTAATCGGCTGGCGATTTGCGCATCACCGCCCATTGGACCACTTTCCATGCGTTCAACTTGTAATCCAGCGCGCTCCAAGTGACTACCCGTAGTTCCTGTAGCAATAAGATCAATATTATTAGATTTAAACTGCTCTAAGTGATCTTTTACAAAGCCAACCATATCCGCTTTTTTACCATCGTGAGCGATTATCGCAATTGTCATTTTTAGTTATTTTTTAGTGAACAAAAAATCGTTTAAAACGTCTAACCAACTATACAATCAGCAATATGTTATAAAAACGTGAAATAAGCTTTTTTTTGGCGGAAGCCGTAACAAAACGTTTAATTTCGCGGCTTTCAGACTTTGTTGTAGTTACAATTAATGTAGCTATTTCATTCATTTTTTATTCAACCAAACTTTAATTTCTAATGAAAAAGTTTTTCTTTAGTTTATCTTTATTAGCTGTTTTAGCATTATTTGCTACGGATGTAACAGCACAAATCAAAACACCTTCTGCTAGTCCTAGCGCGA
>JBGCES010000922.1:0-6036 GCA_045106545.1 Saprospiraceae bacterium | reverse complement strand
CCCAATTCGATGAAATCAGCGAGTCGCAATCCTTTTTCCAATTCAGTGTTAATTTCATCGTTCTGTCCAGTAATTTTCACATCCGACCAAAATGCTTTTTTGAGGGCTTTAATCCGCGCAATCGCTTTTTCTAAACCCACTTGATTTCTACTCATGGCACATTCTTGCCACATGATTTTACCCAGTTCTCGATGAAAATGATCGACCGTTTTTGTTCCATTTACAGCGAGTAAGCGTTCGATGTGATCGCCAACTTCCTTTTCCGTTTCCGCGAAAGCGGGATGCTCCGTGGTGACTTGCTCCGCCTTTAATTCTTGCGCTAAATAATTATTAATCGTATTGGGTAAAACAAAATAGCCATCTACACTTGCCTGTAAAAGTGAATTTGCGCCCAAGCGATTGGCACCGTGATCCGAAAAATTACATTCGCCCACCGCGTACAAACCCTGAATCGTCGTCATCAATTCATAATCGACCCACAAACCGCCCATTGAAAAGTGCGCGGCAGGGGAAATTTGCATCGGTTTCTGATATGCATCTACGCCCGTAATTTTTTTATACATGTTAAATAAATTACCGTAGCGATCCTTGATGGTTTCCAACCCAAAACGCTCAATAGCGTGTTTAAAATCTAAATAAACCGCATTTTTCAAACGACCTACGCCGTAGCCCGCATCAATCCGTTCTTTCGCTGCCCGCGAGGCAATATCGCGGGGAGCAAGATTACCAAAACTCGGATAGCGGCGTTCTAAATAATAATCGCGTTCTGCTTCGGGAATATCTTTTGCTTGGCGCGTATCACCCTGTTTTTTAGGCACCCAAATCCGTCCATCGTTGCGGAGTGATTCAGACATTAAAGTCAGTTTAGATTGCGCTTCGCTGGATTGGGGTAGGGCAGTAGGATGAATTTGAGTAAAACTCGGCGCAGCAAAATAAGCTCCGCGTTTATGTGCCTTCCAAATTGCGCTGCCATTGCAGCCAATCGCTAAAGTCGATAAACGAAAGACGCGTGAATAGCCGCCCGTTGCCAGTACGACCGCGTCCGCTGCAAAGCGTTTGAGTTGACCCGTCACGAGATCGCGTACGATGATGCCTTTCGCTTTTCCGTTGACCAGTACCAAATCGAGCATTTCGTGGCGTGGAAACATTTGCACTTTCTTCGCGCGAATCATTTTATACAACTGCGAGTAAGCTGCTAAAAGTAATTGCTGCCCCGTCTGACCCCGCGCATAAAACGTTCTTTGTACCTGTACACCGCCAAAACTACGATTGACTAGTACTCCGCCATATTCTCGCGCAAAAGGTACGCCTTGCTGTACATAATGGTCAATCAGCGGCGCGGATAATTCTGCCAAACGATAGGTATTCGCTTCACGCGAACGGAAGTCGCCCCCTTTCAAAGTATCGTAAAACATCCGCCAAATGCTATCACCATCATGTTGATAATTTTTGGCGGCATTGATACCACCTTGTGCCGCTACCGAGTGCGCCCGTCGTGCTGAATCTTGATAGCAAAAACATTGTACATCATAACCCAATTCGGCTAAAGTTGCCGCTGCGCCTGCGCCCGATAAGCCAGAACCAACGACAATAACATTGAGTTTTTTCTTATTAGCGGGATTAATCAGTTTACTTTTGACTTGGTAATTACGCCATTTATCTTCTAATCTTCCTTCGGGTATTTTTGCATCTAAGGTCATAAATGATGGAATTTGATGTGTACGGTTTTTTATAACAGCTTCTTAGACTACAATTATGCTTATCGCAAATAGACAATCAGCGGAATTATCGCAAAGCCAATTGACATGATTGCCGCATAAATTAGCGACACTTGCGCTAATATTTCTAATCCTCGGCGATGGTAGAAGCCCAACGTCTTGAAGGCACTTTTTAAACCATGATGCAAGTGAAAACCCAGCGGAATCATCAGTAAGGAATAAAAAGCGACGTAAAACCCATTATTGAAAAGACTAGTTGTAACTTCATAAACATCCATATTGCCAGCGGCATCGAAACCGACTCCTTCGCCCATTCCTAATTTTATTCTCGCCCAAAAATTGGCTAAGTGTACTACGATAAATAAGAGGATAAAAGTACCGAGCAATCCCATATTTTGCGATGCCCATGTGCTATTCTCTCTGGCGTGATTACTTGCGTATTTATCGGGTTTGGCAGAGCGATTGCGTAAAGTGACTAACAATGCATAAACCGCATGGAGAATAATGGATATATATAATACATAAGCTACGATTTTAATTAACGGATTTTCTCTTAAAGTAGTAGAATAGGCATTGTACATACCTTGCGCCGTACTTTCGGGGAGTAGTAAAATACAATTGGCTGAAAGGTGTACGATTAAGAAAATGCAAAGAAATAAACCCGATACAGCAATAATACTTTTGCGAAAAAATAAATTCATAGTGAAAACTTTTAAAGTTTTTTCAGCAGTACATTAGACAAGCTCTAAGAACTAATCCCTAACTAATTTATGTGAATTTGCTGATTATTCTCGCTGAATGATATGATAAGAATCACTTTCAGGTAGTAATAATCCTCAGTATTTTTTAGCAAAAAAATCAGAGCAATCGGAAGAAGATAGGATTGTTGATTTATATCTAATGATAAGAATGATTTGCATGCAAGTTGATCGGTCTTTTATTGGTATAACCATTCTCTCGCAGTGTCAAATGACATACTATAAAGCTCGTATTGGAATGGTGTTGGTGGAATATTGATGCAAGAAATAAAATGTCGTTTATTTGACATAATTCCCGTTTTCTATGAAAATGCTACCGCTTACTGTAAAAAGTTATCCACATTCTGTACAAAAAAGACTAAATTGAAGGTTCAAAAGTAAAAATATATCTAACTTCACGAATCTTAGAACCAAGTACGTTTCAGTTGATATGTTATTTACTCAGATTGTTACGTTTCCCCCACTAAAATATAAATTTTTGCTTTTCCAATTCAACTTTATTTATCCTAACTAAAGTGTTGGGAATATCAGCCGAAATTTTTTTCTTTTTTGTACAAAATAAACTTACTATGGGATTAGACGACAGACACCTCGACATCTTACAAAGTGTCGAGGCGAGCATCGTCCACGTGTATCATACTAATTATGGTATGCGGGACAATGATGCTCTCAGTGCGCTAAATGCCCTAATCGACTATTACAAACAAATAGCGAGGGGGTATGCGGCTGACGATCCGGTTTTAAGTGGAGTAGCAGTGGAAGTTTTACATTCTGTAAAAGCCATCTGTGATACTCGGCTAGAAACTAGAGAAGACGCCATAGCCATAGTAGCTTGCTTACGAAAAATTCTTAAATCCGCTCAACGGTGGAATCAGAAAAATGGTAAGCGTGGCTATTTAGAATTTGTTGAAAACTATGTGTAACCACAGCAACTTCCCACAAAATCGGTTATTATTCTTTTTGTAAATCACAACTTTATATCCACATCAATCCAATCGCCAATTTAATTTTTAAGACATTTACTTTAGATTGATTAACGCCACAAAAAAAATTTAACCAGTTCAACAAAACAAGCACTACGTATAGGAATGATGAAGTATAAATGAGGAATGATGAATTTTTAACGTATCAATGATTCGTAATTCAGATTTTATCAACTATACATTTTTAAATTCCTAAATGACAAAAGGCAAAGCGAGTTTTTACTCACTTTGCCTTTTTTAATATACCTCACCGTCTACCGCAGAGCTGTTAAGTGCTAATTTTAATGTAAAATTTAGAATAGCCTGCCCCGAAGAATTTCGGGGTAAAACCGCAAAATAGCCTGTACCGCAGAATTGCGGTATAAAAGTCACACGTCATGTTCCGAACTGTTTTTGCACGTATTCAGTGTACTTTTAAATTTTATATTTAGCCTTTTACATTTTACATTAAAGAACTTAACAGCTCTACCGTCTACCGTCATTCTACATCTGCTCCGGCATCTCAATCCCCAATAACTCCATACCCGACTCAATCACGTGTCCTACCGCCTGACTCAATTGCAATCTAAACGCCACCGTAGCCGCTTCTTGTCCAAAAATCGGATGATCGTGGTAGAATTTCGCAAAAGTCTTAGCTAAGTCGTAACAGTAATTGGCAATCGCTGACGGTTCGTATTCTGCCGCCGCTTGTTCAATAACGTTAGGAAATTGATAAATCTGCTGAATCAATTCTTTCTCTAAACTTTCTAGTTGTAAATAACTTTTAGACAAATCAAAATCAACACCTTCTGCCGTTCCCCGCGCGACTAATTTCTTAATCCGCACGTAAGAATATTGAATATAAGGGCCTGTTTGTCCTGTTAGCTGTACGGATTCTTGCGGATCAAAAGTCATCCATTTTTGCGGTGAGACTTTGATGATGAAATATTTCAAAGCTGCCAAACCAATTTTCCGTACCGTTTCGTCTTGCTCCGCTTTTGGTAACTCCTTGATATTATCCAATTCCATCGCCTTTGCCCGTGCTTCTTCGATTACTTTTGCCATCAGATCATCGGCATCCACCACTGTTCCTTCCCGACTTTTCATTTTGCCCGTAGGCAATTCGACCATACCGTAAGCGAGGTGATACAAACCTTCCGCATACGATTTACCGAGCCGTTTTAATATTTCAAAAACGCCCTGAAAGTGCGCAATTTGCTCGTCGCCCACCACGTAAATCATCTTCTCCGTTCCAAAATCCCGATACCGCACATCCGCTGTACCTAAATCCTGCGAAGTATAAGTCGAAGTTCCATCGCTTTTGATAATCGTCTTCCGACCCAAACCGATGTTGTCCAATTCAATAAAAACCCGCTTATCTTCTTGCGTCAGAATGCCTTTTTCTAATCCTTCTTCAATGATTTCTTTACCCAATAAATAAGTATCGGACTCGTAATACAATTGATCAAAAGAAACACCTAACGTTTCAAATGTCTCGCCAAAACCTTTATACACCCACGAGTTCATCATCGCCCACAATTGCCGTATGTGCGGATCACCCGCTTCCCATTTTAATAACATATCCTTCGCCTCGTTCCCCAATACACTTTCGTTATTAAAATATTGATTCTGGTAATCTTTGAAGAAGTCCTCCTGCGTTTGGTCGGCTTTTTTATTCGCCGCAAAAACTTTGTCCGCCGCTGTCGTTTTTTGCCAATCCGCGTATTCTGCTTTAAATTCCTGTGCGAACTTCACGTAGTATTTTCCCACAAAATGATCGCCTTTCAGCCCCGTATTTTCGGGCGTTTCGCCGATTCCAAACCGCTGCCACGCCAACATCGACCGACAAATCGCGATCCCTCTATCGTTAATAATCTGCGTTTTGATGACTTCGTAGCCCGCTTTCGCTAAAATCTGCGCCGTACTCCAACCCAACAAAATATTCCGAATGTGACCCAAGTGCAACGGCTTATTCGTATTGGGCGAACAGAATTCGACCATCACTTTTTGTTCTTTCGCAGGTAGTTGTCCATAGTCCGCTTCCGCTAAAACGGCATGCAGAAACTGATTCCAGTAGGAGTTGCTAATTTCTAAATTCAGAAATCCTTTAATCACATTAAAACCTGCCACCTGCTCCACATTTTCTTGCAAATACGCGCCTAGTTCCGCCCCAATCATCTCTGGTTTCTTCCGCGCTGCCCGTGTATAAGGGAATACCACTACGGTATAATCGCCCGTAAACTCGCGCCGCGTCGGTTGCAACGTCACCTTGTCCGCAGCGACTTCTACGCCGTATAATTGCTGCACACCCTGTGCGACTCCTTGTTGAATAATATCTGTAATCTTCATATCAAAATATGGTTTGAAGGTTGTTTGAAAGTAGTTTGAGGGAAATCTGGAATAGCAAACTAATTACTTCCATATCATCTAAACTAACTTTCGACTATTTTGAAGCCACTATTTTCAGCGCGCAAATATAGTATTTATGCTATTCGATAAAAATAAACGCTACAATTTTAAAATGGAGTTTTTTTGTATGATTTGAAAAATTATAAGTAGTTAACGTGAAATAATCGTCATTTTTGACTGAGGCTATTT
>JBGCES010000921.1:0-3272 GCA_045106545.1 Saprospiraceae bacterium | reverse complement strand
TCTAGCATGAATAGAGTGATCTGTAATGGATAATCATAATCCTTTACTAATTGCCTTATTTATTCTCCTACGCTGCTCTTGCCTACTAATAGATCTTTCAATAAATATAATCAGCCTCCGCTATTATTCGGTAGCTATATTTATTTATACCTATAACTCGCACGGTCTTGAATAGACGTGTAGATCACTTCATGGTTATGATACAATTTGAGCATTCGGGGCTACCCCGACCACCGAATAAGGCTTCACCCGAAAATACATTAGATTTTAGGCGTTAGACGGCATATTTTCTAGCTACTAATTGTCCAATCTCTAATGTCTTTTAAGACACTTAACGGCATTTATACATTTTTTTTATTTATTAACCTTCTAAACCTATCGAACATGGTTTATAAACTTACAAATTTTAATCCGACTAAATGGTTACGACCGCTGGCGATGACGCTGGGGTTGCTGCTGCTGGTGGGGAGTGTAATGGAAGTTCAAGCGCAAACTTGTGGCTTTACCGAAAATACTGAGAATGCTGATGGGCAAACTCAATTACCTGGAACTAATCAAAACGTAAATTTCTATGACATTGGAGATGTCATACTAGATGCAAGCGGTTTTGAATCTATTTGCACCAATAACTTAGATGATGACTTTTTTACCAATACATGTAGTTTGTATTTCTATTCAGAGGACGATTATGTGAATGGTGTAGCACAAAATAGTGGTTGTTACGACTTTGATTGTGATGATGTAGAAGAAACTGACTTTTTTATCTATGTTGGTGTAGGTACTACTAACACAGTAGCTAACAACGAACGGTTTGTAGCAATAAGAGTATCTGGTGTAATGGATGAGACTGGACCTGTGTTTAATTCTCTGCCTTCTATTTCTTCACCACTAAATTGTAATGATTCTCGCGTGCCACAATCTATGGCTAGTGCTTCTGATTGTGGAGGTACCGTGCAAATTCCTGTAGCAGATATCACTTATCGAGATGCACTTACTAGTGCATCTGGTGGCACTCAATTTTACACACGGATCTGGACAGCAACAGACGCTTCTGGAAATACTGGAACAGCTACACAAACCTATCAAGTACAAGACGAAGGCAATGCTCCTTCATTTGTTGATCCAGATGGAAAATTATTTGATGCAGTAGAATTATCATGCGGAGATCGTATTCCAGCATTTAATCCTCCAGCGGTAGATTTTGATAATGGTAGTTCATCAGACTGTCCTTCAGTAGTTAGTGTACGTAGAGCAGGAAGAAGGTTTACGCCTAATCCACGTGTTACAGATGAAGACGATCCAATGTTCTATAATTATACCGTAACTGATACCTACAGAGCTACTGATGCTTTTGGTAACTTTACTTCAAGCACAAAAGATTACAATTACTCTGATACAGGAGCTCCTGAAATCACCGCAGTTCACAGAGACTTAGGTGTACCTAGTCGTGTTGGTTCAACCGATGTATATACTTATTCAGCTACCGATGTTATAAAATTATCAGTAAATCCAAGTGCTAACTGCTTTGCTAGCACTACTTTTAATATTACTGCTGATGATGATTGCGCATCAAGTACTTTAATTAATTATGAATACAGGGTATTAGAGCAAGGTAGTAATTTTGTGCTTTTTAATAGTGGCTCAAGAGGGGTTAACCCCAATAATGGTATTGGAACATTTACAGTGAGTAATCTTAGTCCAGGATTGGAATATGTAGTAGAAATTAGCTTTTCTGATGTAGTTGGCAACATGAGTACTGTTAGTGCATTTATTGAAGTAGAACCAGTTACGCCTCGGGTTTCGTGTTCAGCTATTAGTGAAGTAAGACTAGATAATTTTGGCTCACGGACGCTTCTTGCAAGTGAACTATTAGACACGCCTATGCCACAACAATTTTGTAGCTATAGTCAGTTAACTTACGAATTACGGGTAGATCAAGGAGCATACTCTACACCAATGGCAGGAACAGGTTCAAACTCAGAGCCTCCAGCTGGATTATTAATTGATTTCAACTGTAGTGATATTGGACAAACTCGTACGGTAGATTTACGGATTACCAACGCCTCTGGTGGTGAATTCATCTGTAGTAATGATATTATGGTGATGCAAGGAAGTAGCGGTAGCACCTTGACAGCTGGTGCACCACAAGTACAAGCGGCTAACGTTGGTCAATCTGATGGCAAAATTCAACTAAGTGTGTCTGGAAATGCAGGTTCATATACTTACCGTTTACGAGGTCCAGTCAATCGTACTGTTGTAGATGGGACTAGCACCACAGTTGATCGTTTACCTTCTGGTGAATATGATATTACTATCATTAGTAATGATGGCTGTTCTAGTACTACCATTGATGATGTTTATGTACCCGTCGATGACCCAATAGATATTCAATTCGATAGATGTGTGGATGGTTTTACAGGAAGTACAATTTCTATACCTGTACGAGTAGTAGGTTTTAATGAGATGAATGGTCTGTCCTTCACATTGAATCTTTCTGGTGGTGCTGTGTTTGCAGATGCAAAAGAAAGGGCATTATTTAGCAACGCTACTGTTGAAACTGCTCCTAATGGTGACAATACTAAAGCAACTTTCCGCTGGACATATAGTGCTTCTCAGGGAGATGACTTTTTAGTAATTGGTAATACGAATAATACTGTCGTAGTGATGGACGTAGATATTAAGCTGCCCGACAACATAGGTTCGTATGGTATTACTTTTGGTAATATGCCAGTTGATCTAGTCGCATCTCAGTTTCAGGGAGATGGTGACCGTTCTACGATCAGCGTTACTATTAATGAAACACCTTGTAATGCAGATGTAGATGATAATCCTGCTGCGATTAGTGGAAATATCTCTTACTGTACACCTGATGGTGTTGGAGTAGATGATGTAACTTTAACCTTGAATGCTGCTGCGGGTGGTTCTACAATGAGCAATAACGGTGCATATTCCATTCCTGTAAGTTCAAATAGTGTTACGCTCACACCAACCCGTGATGCTACAAATACTAGCATAACTGGAGTCGTTAATGTAATTGATTTAATTCAAGTTCAACGTTATCTCTTACCTGGTTTGTCTAGTCCAATTGATCCTGCTACTGATGCAGATGATGCTTATAAATTAATTGCCGCTAATATTAACGGTAACAATGGAATAGATTCAGATGACTTGAGAAGAATGAACGATATTGCTTCTGGTCGTGGCGACGAGATGAAATTTTGGAAATTTGTTTTGGAAGGTTCAATCACTAATCCAACCAACCCTTTTGCTAG
>JBGCES010000920.1:0-2922 GCA_045106545.1 Saprospiraceae bacterium | reverse complement strand
TTTTAGTTGGTAGCTGGTAGTTCCACTTTTGACGAGTACGCAAGTGAGGAATTGGAATGCTACCTGCTCCGAAGTATTTCGGAGAATTGGACGGATTTGCGCGGATTTTTGATTCAATTTCCATACACGTTTCAGGGTTTTCTCCGCGTCCTCTGCTTAACTTTTTTCGCCAGAAAAAATGCTCCGCGACCTAAATACATCACGCTCGTACACGCTAAAAGTGAAAAATCTCCGCGCCTCCGCGAACTCCGCGTTTAATATAAAATTCTTTGCGCTTTTGCGCCTTTGCGTTCAATCAATTCTACCCAAATAAACTCAACTGATTAATCGCTACTTTGACCTTCGCAGGACGCGTTACTTCTTTACGAACTTGCTCTGGATACAATCCCAAATGCGAAAAATCTTTATCCGCACATTTCAAAAAATAACGCGCCCGTTTCAGTACAATCCCAATCTTTTTTAGATGCTCAAATCGTAATTTTCCATGTCGCCGCGCGGAAATAATCTTCTTCGCTGATTTCACACCGACACCCGGAATGCGCAAAATCATTTCGTAACTCGCCGTATTCACATCAATCGGAAAAAGGTGCGGATGCCGCAACGCATAAGCCATTTTAGGATCTATTTCTAAATCCAAATCAGGATAATCGGCATCGACAATTTCACCTACTTTAAAACCGTAAAAACGCATTAACCAATCCGCTTGATACAAACGATTTTCGCGTTTAAGTGGCGCTTGTCGCAAAACAGGTAAGCGATTATCATCACTAATCGGAATGTAACCCGAATAATAAACACGGCGCAATTGCTGCTGCTGATAAAGGTCATCGGCGAGATTCAGAATATGCAAATCATTTTCGGGCGTAGCCCCAACTACCATTTGCGTGCTTTGCCCACCAGGAACAAATTTGGGTGCACTTCTGATAATTTTCTTTTCTTCTTTATATCCTTTAATCGCCCCTTGCAAGTAATTCATTGGCTTATAAACGGCCGCATAATTCTTCTCGGGCGCGACCTTTTTCAAACTCATCTCAGATGGAATTTCCAAATTCACACTCAATCGATCTGCGTATAAACCTGCCTCGTGAATCAATTCATCACTTGCTCCTGGAATTGCTTTCAGATGGATGTAGCCATTAAATTTATGTTCTGTGCGCAGTTTCTTCGCAATGCGAACCAAACGCTCCATCGTATAGTCGGCATTTTTAAAAATACCACTACTCAAGAACAGCCCTTCGATATAATTCCGGCGATAGAAATTGATGGTTAAATCCACTACTTCTTGCACTGTAAACGCCGCTCGCTTTACATCATTGGAACTTCGACTGACACAATAAGCACAATCAAAAATGCAGTAATTGGTCAGTAAAATTTTGAGCAGAGAAACGCAACGTCCATCTTCCGTGTAGGTATGACAAATGCCCATTCCCGTAGAATTACCCAAGCCATCTTTGGTGTTTTTGCGATCGCTGCCGCTAGAAGCGCAAGAGACATCATATTTGGCGGCGTCAGCGAGAATTTCGAGTTTTTCTTTTATTCTTTCGTTCATGTATGTACTCAGATTTAGAGCTACAAGGTACGAATGATTTTTGGAATTTAAAACAAATATTTTATTAATTTTTTTAAAAAAAACAAATAAAACAAATCGTAAATAGCAACGGCTTTACCCCGTGTAGGATAAAGCCGTTTTAAAAATAAAATATTTTAATTCTAGTAATTATAGCGATAGACTGCATTTAAAGTTGAAGTTATGCGAGGCAAATTTTCAACTGAAACATTATGTACTTTTCCGAAAGACATCGGTTAAGCGAACACTCCAAAAAAGAGCGAACTCTTGCGGGTTAAAATGCAATCATCCACTTCTCAAAAAACGTTGAAAAAGGCATTTGGGGGAGTGTGTTTTTCGTAATTGGCTTTTATTATCTAACTGTAAGAAGTCGCAGATGTTCGTTTTAATTCAACTTTATCTAAAAAATAGTTGCTATAACAACTATCTGCCAACTAATTTTCTCTACTTTTGTTTCTATCCAAAGAATCACCTGTAAAAAATAAGTTTTCATTATAACCACCACATTAAATTTTGAAATTGGCGTTGTTATTTAGTAAATAATTGGAAAATGAAAAATGCCTTTTTTAAAGTTTTAAAAGTAAAATTGTTCTTTGGTTGTCTCTTTTATGCGATGCATCAAAGAACTATTCTAAATTGAAGTTATGAATAATCCGACCATGCAGAAAATCAATATTTTCAAACCTTATCTCAGCTTTACTACCAAATATCGCGGCGGTAAGTCACGCGGCGAAGCGGGCGCAGCCACTCGCAAAACCTACAAACTTTCCTCCAATGAAAACCTACTCGGTCCTTCTCCTAAAGCACTCGCGGCCATCCGAGGGCAAGTCGATAAACTCAACGAATACAGCGACTATCAAGATCAGCGTTTTCGGATGGCTTTAGCCAATTTTTACCAAGAGCAGAAACTGACTGACGACCACTTTTTTACCGCGAATAGTGGCGTAGAAATTCTGGAAGTCATCGTGCGCGGTTTTTTAGATACCAATTTGGAGGCGATTATTAGTAGTCCCGCTTTTGGCGTTTATCAATTATTTGCATTAAAACAACCCGCCAATCTAATCGACATTCCACTCGATTCTGAAGATTATTCCGTCAATATTGATGGCATCCTTGCAGCGGTCAATGAAAATACGCGTCTGATTTTTCTAACTAGTCCCAACAACCCGACGGGCGGCTACATCCCACGTGCCGATTTGGATCGCTTAATTTACAACTTGCCTGATCATGTTGTCGTGGTTTATGACGAAGTCTATTACCAATATCCAACAGCTGACGATTATCCGCGCGCTTACGAATACGTCAATGCTGGACGCAGAGTAATTGGAGTTAATAGTTTTTCTAAAGCCTATGGA
>JBGCES010000092.1:0-2452 GCA_045106545.1 Saprospiraceae bacterium | reverse complement strand
TTGTGGAAAAAATTGTCGTAGTTTACTCAACTGTAGCAAACCCGCTAATGAAATATCACCCCAAAAATAAACCATTTTTAGTGATTTCCCTAATCAAATTACCCAACTTGCTTTACCATTAAGTAGTGCAAAGACATTAGGTATCAATGCTAAAACAATCTTTATCATTACGGATAAAATGAATTGGCTGCGTTTTCCGCAACAAGCGGATAGTTTAGCAATTTACGGTGCAACGAATTTATTAATTCAATTAAACAAACTGCCGTGGCTACTCGAAAAAACGGTTTATTTTTGGGGTGATATTTCACTAGCGAGTTTACGGCAGCTAAGTGAATTACGGCAGTTTTTACCGCAAACAGAGGCGTTTTTGATGGATAAAAAGACGTTAAAGAAATACGTGGATTTAGTAGAACCGGAGAAAGAAACAATGAACGATATTTCATTATTGAAAGCGGAGGAATATGAGTTATTTTTAGCGTTGAAGGAGCGGAAGGTGAAGTTGGATCAGAAGCATATTTTGCAAAAGCAATTAAATCAGTTTTTAAATGGGTAAAATCAAAGTAGGTGATTTTGTACGAGTCAAAAATGAAGTTCGAGAAGCTAGTAATTCAAATATTGAACTCACGGGTTGGAGTGGACGAGTAAATACAGTAAGCAAGCGGGCAAGACAGTGGGGCGTGTTAATTGATTGGGATGTTCCCACCATCAATAAATTTCCTGAACAATTTATAAAAGATGCCGTAGAAAATGTTGAAGATTTGAGAACCTATTTCTTGTTTATGCCAGATATTGAATTAATTGCAGAGACAACCGAAATGTCTGGTCGCGAAGACTTAATTAGTAAATTAGAGCATGATAATATCGCATATGCAGATGACGAAGGAACATGGATTTCAGAGATTTTAGGAACGGCAGCCATCGGAGTCAATACAGAAAATTTATCCACCTATAGCAAATATTTATTAAAAAATTTAGAGCACCCTGTTGAGCTGACTGGTCGCGAAGATTTTCCGTGGGAGGAACGCTTTGTGCTGGGGGGACATTCGCAGCGAGAATATCAACATTTGCGACAAACTCATCCCTCTTACGAAGACACTTTTCTTCTGCTAGATATTGTCCAAAATGCTGGTGATAACCGAGATTTATTTGCAAAAGTAAAACGTGAAGAAGATGCAAAAATGTTTGAAATTGGACTATCGTGGCTAGAACCAGCGGATGAAGATTCGTCTAACTATCATTTACTGGATTTATTCGCTACATGGATAGTTAATTATTAATATTGTACTTTACATTAAACGAACGGCTATGGCGAAAAGTAGAAACCATCGGAAAGGGAAAAGGCGGAAAAAATCTTACCCAACGCAACGAAAAGATGATTGGGATAGTTCACCGCCAACGGCTTATGTGACCCCTATAGAAACCTTTAAAACGGAATTTTCGGATCAGCAGCTAATCGAAAAACGTACTTTTATCAAAACTGCCTTCGGCGATCTTCCTTATTCCGCAGATAAAACCTTTTTTGACGTTAGCGACCCACGAGCTTTAGTGGAATTGATCCAAATCGTTAATCATGAAGTGACTCAAACCGAATACCTGATAGCATTTGAAGAATTAATTCAAAAGTACCCAGATGAACCCGCTTTTTATACTGAACGTACGGGCACGTTAGTGGCAATGAAGCAAACGGAGGAAGCCGCTATTCACATAAAAAAAGATGTTGCTCGTTTTCCCAACGCACCCGCCATTGTTCTGCGCGATCTACAACACCGCGCCTTAAAAGCAGCTAATAACGCTATTCAGCGGGAGCGTTTAATTGTAGAACGACTAGGAGAGAATCATTTTATTGGCGATGTATTCCCCCAAGAACTAGCTTTCAATGATGTAGAAATTGAGATGTTCTACAACTTGTGGTTTCACTTATTTTTGGATCGGAAAGATTGGGAAAACGCGCAAAGCTGTATCGAAGTTTTTAAAACATTGGATCGTGGTGTTACGACTCCCTTACTGCAAAGAAAGTTGAATGTTCGCAGGAATCCTCGTTTGCGTTATCGCTATAAAGTGCAAGGGATATTAGTCATTGCGCTATTTTTAGGGATTATTGTAGCGATTATCTACGGCGTGGTGAAATTTTTTCAGTGGATTTTTTAAAACACCATCAATATAAAAGGTAGCAAATCGTTTATGCCCATCAACAAAACCCACTTCCAACAACTTACCACCGACCGCCTCGACAGCCTGCGCCTGCTCAACAAAGCGAGTATGCGCGGCATCCGCGATAGCGTAGTGGAAAAGTATTCGGAAACGGCGCATTTTGTGTATGAGCTTTTGCAAAATGCGGATGATGTGGGCGCGACGCGAGTACAATTTAAGCTACGCCGCGAGGGATTATATTTTATTCATAATGGCAATATCCCCTTTACAGTCACGCCGCCGAATGCGGAAAAAGTAGGAC
>JBGCES010000919.1:0-1513 GCA_045106545.1 Saprospiraceae bacterium | reverse complement strand
TACAAGTTCATCAAAACAACTCGCGGGCTGTCGCGCTGACCGTAAGCGTTAAAAGTGCTTGAGCTGCTTGCCGTGAAAGTGGCACGGGCAGTTCTGAGGGGGGAAAGGGCGGTGACGCCCTGACCTACCCGACTTCATTGCCAGCAAAAGCTGGCAACGCCGCATACACGAAACCGTTGCATTCCATAAAAATAAAAATAAAATGGGCCTAAAAGATGTAGATTACGGAAGAAGAGATACCGAATACGATAGAGAATTTAATCTATTGTATATAAAAGTAAACCCAACTATCAAAACAGGAATCGTTAAAAGCAAAACTGAAGTTGATATAAAAACTATTTCTAATTTGGCAATTTATGAAATCGAAAAAGATAACCTAATTCATTTCTTTGAAAAGGGAACAAAAAATAAGATTGTTCATTACTTCTATGAAACCTGCTATAACGAAAAATTAGAGAGAATGGATTTTAATACTCAAAGCTATCAAATATTCAACAATCAAAATATTGAGAAAAGAGAAAAAAGTGACAAATTGTTTATGGTTACTGAAAAGGAACAAACTAATGAATATGAACTTTGGATATCATCAAGATCAGGTATTAATAAACAAATGGTAAAACGTTTCCAAAAGGAATTAGATTGGAGAATTGATGTTTACAATAAAAAAGTTTTATTTATCCACAAATTAGAAAACGAAATTAAAGTAACATCAATTGACTGGTAAATAAAAAAGAATACGGAATGCAATCGAGTGGCAAGGAATAAGCACTAAGATTTAACCTACTGAATCAGCAAAACTTGTTCCGCAGCATTGCGGAAGGTCTTCGTACTTATTCCAGAGCCCTCACACCACGAAGCGTACGGATCGCGTACTTCGCGGTTCACCAAACAACTTAACTTTTCTTGGGTGCAGATTTGGGAGAATGACCGTATTTGGCGCGTAGGTAGTATTCCAAAAATGGAATATAGCCTCGCTGCTAACTCCTATTAACAACAAACAATATCCTATAAAACTCCCCACATCTTACTAACTTTGAGCACTCATTCTAAACCACTCAATCCAGTTAGTAAATGACAACTTTAGCCAAACTCTCCATCCCCGCCCGCTTCAACGGCCCCGATAATTCTGCCAATGGCGGTTATGCCAGCGGACTAGTTGCGACGCAAGTGGATTATCCCGTGCGTGTACGTTTGCATTATCCGCCGCCGCTGGATAAGCCGCTGACTTTACAGCAAGATGCGGAACAAAAATTACAATTGCTACACGGAGAACGACTCATAGCTTCGGCACAACCTTATGATTTTCAGCTAGTTGTACCCGATTCTATTGATTTAGCGAAAGCGGAGACAGTAAGTAAGGAATACGTCGGATTTCAGGCGGATAATCCTTTTACGGGCTGCTTTGTTTGCGGTACAACGCGTCCCAAAAAGGATGGCTTAAAAATCTACGCGGGGCATTAAGAAACGGATAAAGTCGATACGCCGGGGAGACCGCAAGCGGAAATTAGTACAG
>JBGCES010000918.1:0-2336 GCA_045106545.1 Saprospiraceae bacterium | reverse complement strand
AGTAAAGGGTGGTCCAGGTTCGGATTTAGAAATGCAGCACCCGCAGGGACAGGAGAGTTTTTATCGTTGGAAATTTCGTATTAATAATGATTTTATCGGTTCTTCTTCTTTTTGCCATATTTATCAAAACAAAGCAAAAGGGGGTAGTGACGATGGGCAACCTGTCATCACTTTGACCTTACGTGGTAGCACGAATATTTTAGAACTTCGTCATGATGGCGGCGATACTGGAACGTCTTTAGGAGTTATTGCGTCTGCTGATTTAGATCGCTTGCGTGGAAATTGGGTAGAATGCTATTTGCGGCAAGTGCATAGTGAAAATGGTGAACTAGAATTTACCATGCGTGAAATGTCCACGGGCATTACTCTAATGTCGCATACCGATTTGGATATTGATTTATGGCGTACAGGCGGCAGTTATAATCGCCCCAAATGGGGCATGTATCGCAAGCGCGTAACGGGTTTACGAGACGAAGAAATTCGCTTTGCCGATTTTTGTGTTTCTGAGACCAGCCAAGTCCAATGCCCCGCTGATGTAGTGGATGTTCCTGACACAGAAGCACCAACTGCGCCCACCAATTTAGCAGCAACTAACGTCCGCGTCACTAACGTAGATTTGAGCTGGGAAGCAGCAACTGATGTCTATGGCGTAACGGCTTACGATGTTTTTGTAAATGGCAATTTTAATCAAACGGTTACTAACTTAACCACAACCGTTGAGAATCTAACGGAAAACACTGCTTATACTTTTACGGTAAAAGCCCGCGATGCAGCGGGCAATATTTCTGCGGCGAGTAATGCCGTAATGGAAACTACGCTCGATCCAAATGTTTCGCCTGCAGTAGCTACTGATCTATTTCCCTTAAATGACGCTACCAATGTCGATCCACAAAGTATCTTAAGCTGGCAAGCAGGTAATTTCACGAATGAATTTGAGGTTTATTTTGGTATAGATGAAAACAATTTACCGTTAGTTAGTACTCAAACCGAAACGACCTACGCACCGCTGATGGCGGAGCAAACGACCTATTTTTGGAAGATAAAAAGTAGTAATGACAATGGTTTTGTGGAAACGCCCGTACAGTCGTTTACTACGGGCAGTAGTAATCCAGATTTTCCGTGGCTAATTTATCATGGAAACGCCCGCCCCGAAATAGAAAGTAGTATTTATTATTTACAAGACGAACCTGCTATCCCACCTCGCGACGAAGTTATTTCCGATCCCGATCCGAATTTTCCTAATAACAAATTCTTCGGTTTTTTGAGTGACGGCACGGACTCTAAATTTCGCTGGCGACACGACTTAGAGGACGTTCCAGCTGACGGCGCGGTCACTATCGTTGCCCGTTTTCGTGCTATCGATCCCGAGTCCAATGGTATTTGCTATTTTGAGGTACGCAACAACGGCTGGCGCGAGAAAATTCGGATTAATCATAGTAATTTAAAGTTGGAAAGAGCGAATGTAAATATAGATTACAACTTCGATTGGACGGACGAATTTCACATTTTTCGAATGGTAAGCGATGGTAAAAACACCACCGTTTATTTGGATGAACAAACAGTGGCAACCATCACTGGAACGAGTCCCGATGAAAATTCCAGTCGGGAATTTGAATGGGGAAACTCATCTGGAAGTACCGTTTACGGCGCGTATATTGATTGGATTGCGCTCAATAAAACGGGCGGTTTCGCACCCGGCGAAGGTGATTTACCCATTCTACCACCCGATATACCCTTAGCAGTGGACGAAGCGGATGAAAATCAGGAAGAAGCCACGACTTCTACCTTAAAAGTGATGCCCAATCCGGGGCGTGAATCAATTAACTTACAAAACGAAAATTGGAACAATCAAACGATCCAAATTAAATTTTATAATCCTTTAGGAGAAATCGTTTCTAATAAAAAAGTGGTCGATGTATTTAATAATCAACCGATTAATCTAAACACCGCTCACTTAGAAAAAGGAATTTATTACATTCTTATCCAACCCGAAAAAAGCAGACGCGAAGTAGTGCGTTGGATAAAACATTAAATAATGGAGAATTGAAAATTACCCACGAAACGTTCACGTTAGCAGAGAATTTTCAATTTTTAACTTCTAATTTTCAATTAAAACCATGCAAAATAAAGTAGCCGTCATCACGGGCGGAAACGGAACACTCGGTAGCGCATTCGCTAAAGGCTTGGCAGAAGCAGGCGCGACCGTTTATATTCTCGGTAGGAACGAAGAGAAATCTACAAAAAAAGTCGCTGAATTTAAAGCGATGGGTTTAGAAATCCACGCGTTGCAGTGCGATGTCTTGGATGAAAAATCTGTTCACCAAGCCGCCGATACG
>JBGCES010000917.1:0-3183 GCA_045106545.1 Saprospiraceae bacterium | reverse complement strand
AGCATTAACACGCATTTTTTTTTTTTTTTATATGCGGCACAAGTTAGCTTGCTGTCGATAATCCTTCGTAAAAAAACTAGCACTCATTTTGCATTCAAGCCTAAATACTAGTACAAATGTCGCATTTTTTAAAAATCGAGTCATTAACAAATAGTTAGACTTATTTTACGGCTTGATAACGATTAGGTAGATGGATGTTGGAAATTGGATTGGGGATGTTGGACAAACCGCTCTAATTTACACCACTTAATATGAAGTTTATGATACCAGTAAATAAGTCAACCTACTTAAAATGATATTCAAAATTACAGTTACTTTGCATTTTAATTTAGGAATTAAGTATGAGTAGTATATTTATGAGCATGAACGGTAAATAGCAGCAGCTAAGTGGTTTAATACTTGTCTTTTAAAAAAATTAGTGCATGAACAAAAAGAAAGATATTGGGTCAAATCGGTTGATTTACGTATCGGATACCTTAGAGGTATCCGATACGTGCAGCCATTCATCAGCTGATTTAATTCATTACCAAAAGAAGTTGCTATCAGTGTTGTGGATGCTATGTTTAGTCGTAACGTTGCTCAATGGGCAGCAGCGCGTGATCGATCAACTGCTACCGCGCTTGGATACCTTGCCTGATAATGCTGAAAAAATAGATGTTCTCACTGCACTGATTCGCGCTTACAACTACACAGGAGAAGAACAAAAAGAAGAAAAATATTTACAAGAACTATCAGAGGTAGCGATGCGGCTAGACGATCCATTGGGAAAAGGGCTGTGGCATATTTTTAAAAGTATCCATGAGTTTAATTTGGGACAGGTTGATCAATCTTTTGAAAGTGTGTATCAAGCCATGGAATTCACCTCACAGGTACAGTCAAAAGACTTCGATTTACTTTGTGCTTATAATTTAGCAGAACTATATGATTACGCTAAAAACGACGCACATAGTTGTATTAACATCATCAATAAAGCACTCAACGAGATAGATATTGACCATACGATTTCACCTAAGACCTTAGGAAATACCTACCGCGCATTGGGGATTAGTTATGGTTGGGTTGGAGATACAACCGAAGCAATGAAAGCCTTTGAGCAAGCATTAATCTATTTTCAAAGCCATGCGAAACAGCCATTTATTGAACCAAGAACGGGAAAAGCGAGTGCTCAACTCTTAGATAATGGTGCAATGAATATTGCTCAAACCTACGAAGATATTGCTGAAATTAACATCGCTAGAGGTAAAATATCGCTAGCACGAACGCACTTACTACAAGCCTATGATATTTATGAAACTTGGGAAACGCCATTTTTTATGGGAGGCACTGCGATAGCACTCAGTAATGCATTCAAATTGGAAGGTAATCTCGTTGCTGCTTTAGAATACGCAAAAAAGGCAAAACTATTGGCAGAAGAAAATAAGGGTTCAAAATTTACTGGTGAAGCCAATTTTCAACTTGCTTTGCTCTACAAAACCTTAGGGGATGTAAACGCAGCCGAAAGTTTATTTTTAGATTGTATTGCATCTTATCGAGCATTAGACGATAGTTTAGAATTGCAGACTGTACTTGCCGCTTTAGGAAATTTGTATTTGCAAGACAATGATTTAGATCAAGCCGAATATTACTTTAATGAAGGCATGCAAATCGTCGAACAGTTAAAAGATACCTTTACGATCAGTCAATATGCAGGTTATTTGGGAGAAGTGGCACTGAATAAGCAGCAGTTTGAGCGAGCAGAAGAATATTTAAAAACAGCTATTCTAACGGGTCAGCAGTATAATAAATCTGAAGAAACTAGCAGACATTTAACTCAGATTACAGAACTTTATTTACATAAAAACGAACTCGCAACTGCCTTACAATACGGAAACCTAGCGCTGGAAGAGGCAAAAAATAACGAAAACCCAATTCAAGAAAAAACGAGCTACTTATTACTCAGTAAATTATATGCTTTAGCAGAAGATTACCAACAAGCGTTGGCTTATCATCAGCAATTCTATGCAACTCAGCAACAGATTTATACTGACAATGCCCAGCAGTTAGCGAAAGAAGAACAAGTACGACAACAAGTCTCTTTGTACCAAGAAAAAACTGCCGTAGCGGAAGCAAATACTAAATTATTAACGCAACGTAATCAATTATTTTTCGCACTTGGAACGACTTTTTTGTTACTATTTCTGGCGAGTGGCTATCTAGGAATTCGGTTAATGCGTTCCAAAAAAGATATAGAACAAAAGAATCAGCAATTGAGTGTTTTGAATGAAACAAAGGATAAGTTTTTCAGCATCATCGCACACGATATTCGCAGTCCGATGATTGCGCTGCAAAGCGTGGGTAAGCAAATGAGTTTTTTCCTCCAACATCAACATTTCGATAAGGTCACTCAATTGGCAGATTTGGTTACCCAAACTACCGCTCGATTGGATAATTTGTTGAATAACTTACTGAATTGGGCGTTGTCACAGCGCGGGTTACTCCCCTATCATCCGGAGGCGATTCAGTTGCAACCCATTTTACAAAATGTGTCGTCTCTTTTTGCAGGCGCAGCGGAAGCCAAATCATTACAACTATCGACCAACATAGATTCCCCCAAACCGCTTTATGCCGACCCCAATGCGGTGCAAACCATTTTGCGCAACTTGATCAGCAATGCGATTAAATTTACGCCCAAAGGCGGAAAAGTCGCCATCGAATCGCAGTTAAAACCACAAGAATTGCTGATCCATGTACGCAACACGGGCGAGCAAATCCCAGCTGCTAGATTAAGTGATTTATTTTCGTTAAATAGAAAAAACACGACTGGGACAGCAGGCGAAAAAGGAACGGGATTGGGATTATTGTTGTGTAAGGAATTAGTGGAACTCCATCGAGGGACAATCCAGATTGAAAATGTGTCAACTGGCGTTAATGTAGCATTTACATTGCCGTTGTATCAAAATGCAGCGGAAAGAAAAGAGTAGTAGGTCAAAGTTGTTGATTTAGGTATCGGATACCACGCAAGGCGGGACAGGCTCTCCGAAGTCTGCTGATTACACATAAATAGAACGAAGAACAATTTTGATGATTTACTAGACAAATTTATTGATTAGTAGAATGCCATTCCCCCTTTGAAGGGGGCTAGGGGATGTTATACGTAAGAATAGCTAGCATTTATAACGCAACATCCCCCCTGCCCCCCTTCAA